>JAZRCL010000089.1:0-77936 GCA_045659745.1 Eubacteriales bacterium | reverse complement strand
AGGTTTCCTTTTTTAATCGTTGAGATCACTGTAATATACTATCTCGTCGGGCAGGAAAAGTCCCAGCTTTTCCTTTGCTATACGAATTATATAGTCCTTATCGGTAAGAGGAATGCCAAGTAGATATTCGGTTTCCTCTATGTTTTCCTCGGTTTCTTTTATCTGCTCGCTCAAAGCTCTCTTTTGATTCTGAAGCTCAGAGTATCTTATAAAGCTTGCTACAAAAATAATTATAGCCGAAACAAGCAGTCCTACCAAAAGAAGCTTTAGCGCAGTAGATACGAGCGGTCTTTTTGCCGCTACGGCTACTGCCTCGGCCACGGGAGATTTTTCGTCGGGCAGCTCGTATTCAATATTTTCAGCGTTGTTTTCAAGGTCAGAATTTAATTCTTCCGCTTTTTCTATATCCTGAAGCTTTTCCGACATGCACAAATTCCTCCTCTGGTATTTCGGGTGTGTCCTGCACAGCGGTCTGTTGCGCGCGAAGTCTTTTCTCTTCCATCGCAGTCCTTACCCGTAATACTATTTTAGCAAGAATTTTGCCTATTGTCAAGTGATAGAGTAAAATCAGTTTGGATTTGATGAATTTAATCGGAATGAGCAAAATTTTAATGAGCTTGAATATAATGCCGTAGAAAAAGCGTAAAAATCTACGAAAAAGTCTGCCGAGGGATACCCGAAAGCATATAAATCCCAAAAACATAATAGGTAGCACTATCGCTCTAAAAAATCCTCTGTTTGAGTAATACATAAGAAGCAACGCCGTCACTCCAGAGCAGAGGCAAAACAAAAAGTCAAATACAAAAAGCAGACAAGAAAATATAATTTTTATAAGTCTTTTCGCGTCCGATGGCGGGTCCTTAAGCAGGGTAGTAAAAACATCGTACATCACCCCGAGTAGAGCGCCCGACAGAAACGACCGCAATATCAAAAGCAGAGTTTCACCCTGCAAATTGAATATCATCTTTCAGATAATTCCTTTCCGAGTTTTCAAATTATCTCTTGCCGAAAAGCTTTTTCTTTTGAAGTGTGTTGTCAAAATAGTAAACACCGTCTATTCTGCCGTCCACCTCTACCACTCCCTGCTCTACGCTCAAGACGCCAATGTGAAGTCCCTCGCCCTCAAGCGTCATTCCTCCGCAAGAGGTTTGAAGCACCACCTCCCCCTCGTCAAAGCTTATAACGTCCTCAACCCCGTTTATCTTGATATTCTGTCTTAACTCAGACACAAATGAATGTACTGATTTCTCGGGCATAAAAAAACCTCCGCATAATAATGTTTGTACATTATATGCGGAGTTTTTTTCAATTATTCAATACCTCGTAAAGCGATGATGCATCTGCCTTTGCGGTATAATCCTTTACGTCAAGAACCCTGACCTTGAGATTTCTCTGACCAAAGCTGATCTCGATAATATCGCCTGTCTTCACCTCATAAGAGGCCTTAGCCTGTCTGCCGTTCACGGTCACGTGCTCTGCATCGCAAGCCTCGTTAGCGACTGTTCTGCGCTTTATGATTCTTGAAACCTTGAGATATTTATCAAGTCTCATCCATTAACCTTATCCTTGAGGGTGCTGCCTGCACTGAAGGATACATACTTGGAAGCTGCGATCTGAACGGTTTCACCTGTCTTGGGGTTTCTGCCTTCTCTTGCTGCGCGATCCTTAACCTCGAAAGAACCGAATCCTGTGAGCTTAATGTCTTCGCCTGCTGCGAGAGTCTCAGAGATAACGTCGAGAACTGCGCCAACAGCCTCTGCTGCTGCCTTCTTAGAGATGCCAGCCTTAGCTGCAACTGCTTCTGTGAGTTGTAACTTATTCATGGTAAAATACCTTCCTTTTTTTGTTTTTTACAGTTTGATTATAGCACATTTTTTATGATATTTCAATAGTTTTTTCGGAAAATTTTACTATAAAATCACATTTTTTACAAAAAAATGATCAAATAAAGTGTTTTTTAGTGTTTTATGCCATCCCAGACCTCGTCAAGCTCGGTCATGCTCATGTTTTCCACGTTTTTTCCTTGTGCTATAACAGCTTTTTCAACTTTTGAGAAACGATCTATAAATTTATTGGTTGCTCCGAAAAGCGCCTCCTCGGAGTTGACTCCAAGCTTGCGCGCAAGACTTGTGACTGTCAAAAGAAGGTCTCCAAGCTCCTCCTGAATGTCCTCTTTATTCCCTGTTTGCGCGGCAGCTTTTACCTCGTCTATCTCCTCGTAGAGCTTTGCGTACACGTCATCAATATTTTCAAAATCAAAAAAGCTTGCCTTCTTACCAACCTTCTGTGCTCTGATAAGCGCGGGAAGCATAGGCGGTATTGCAGTCAGCTTATCGGTGAGTGTTAGTCTGCTCTTTTCCTCCACCTTTATCTTCTCCCAGTTATTCAAGACCTCTGCACTGTCCTTAACCTGCAATTCTGCAAAAACGTGGGGGTGGCGGTGTATAAGCTTTGCACAGATATCGTTTGCGACGTCGTTTATATCAAATCTCTGCTCCTCGGTCTCGATTCTTGTGTGGAATACCACCTGCAAAAGCACGTCGCCAAGCTCCTCGCGCAAAAGTACGGGATCCTCGGTATCTATTGCCTCAATTACCTCGTAGGTCTCCTCGATAAAGTCGTTTCGGATGCTCTTGTGAGTCTGCTCAATATCCCAAGGACATCCACCCTCACTGCGCAAAAGCTCAACGATAAGTACAAGGTCATCAAAGGAGTATCTGTCCTTTTCCAAAAGCTCTCTCTTTTTTGAAATTATTTGTTGAGTGTTCATTTTTTATTCCTCTGTTTTATGTATTTTTTCTCAAAAGTAAAATATTTATTTCCTTTTTATTAAGTGTCCGTGTGATCAGCAATAGCAACGCATAAATTATCGCCGCCGCGGCTATTCCACCAATAGTTCTTATGATATTATTGTCACAAAATCTCTGAGAAATATCGTAAATCATAAACGCCGCCGCGCAGGATATTACTGCACAAAAATATGGCTTGATGAGAATGTCCGAAAATTTGAGCGTAAGCGGTGAGTGCTTTGCAAGAAAACAAAAGTTTATCGCGCTTATGCAAAAATCACACACAAAGGTTCCAATGGGTATGCCATACATATTTATATTAGGGTTTCCTACCATAACGTAGCACATAGCAATTTTAGTCGCCGAGCCTATAAGCATTGAGACAAGCGGAAGACTTGGCTTTCCGTATGCCTGAAGTAGCGCGTTCTGCACCGTAATAATGCAGGACAAGAGCACCGAGAGTCCAAGTATGGAAAGCAGCGGTGACGAATAGGCTATCGCCTGTGTCTCGCCCGAAAATATAAGCTCTAAAATTGGAGTTGAAAACAAGGTAAGCCCCGCGCCGATTGGAGCGGCTATGAGTGAGGTCAGCTTAAATGCCCTTTTTGCCGTCTGATTTTGGGTATCTACGTCCCCCTCTGCGCGAGCCGATGAAATTGTCGGCACAAGCGGCAACGCTATCGCGCTGACAAGCGCCGGAGTAAGGCTGAAAAGCGGAATAGCAAGCGTCGTATAGCTTCCGTATATGGAGTTTACAAGGTCGCTTCCGTATCCAAGGCTTCCAAGTCTGCGGAATATCATTGTCATATCTATGAGCTTTGTGACACTTAGCACCGACGCCGAAAGAGTTATCGGGAGTGTTGTTTTCATAAGAGATGAAAATATCTCTCGACCCTCGCCCGTATTTTCGTCCTCGACAGAGGTTTTTCCCTTTGCCAAAAACAAATACAGGGCGGATAGCGCCTCCGCAAGCGTCAGACCAAGCACCGCCGCGCCCGCAATTTGCGGCATATCAAGCTGAAGCTTTATGCCAGCACTTGCAAATATAAGTCCGAAAACAAGCTTTCCCGCCGCTTCTATAACCTGCGAGATTGCCGTTTGCTTCATTTGTCCGAGTCCCTGAAAATATCCCCTTGCCGCACTCGACATACAGATAAAGAATATCGCGGGAGATATACAAAGCAAGGAAGAATATGTCTGCGGCGTGCCTAAAAACTGCGAAAAAGGATATGCAAATCCAACCATCAGCGCCATACAGACAATACCGAGTATCAAAAATGCAAACAGCGCCACCTTAAAGATTTTCCGTCTGCGCCGCTCGTCCTCCGTCGAGGAGATAAGCAGCGACATAGCCACGGGTATTCCCGACGTGGAGATAACGCAGAAAGCCGCGTATATCTCATAAGCTGAATTAAAGTATCCCATGCCTGTGCTGCCGAGAAGCTTCAGCATGGGAATCTTATAAATAAGACCTATTATTTTAACGATGACCGTGGAGAGCGTCAGAACGTAAACTCCAAAAATAAATCTTCTTCCTTTTTCCGTCCTTTTGTTCTCTACGGTATTTTTCAAGCATTACACCCCTCAATCGAAATAGTGCGCAAAGACTGATTTAGCTTCTGCCGTAAGCCTTTCTATATCAATTGAAGTATATTCGCCATTCTCGTAAAGTATGCGTCCGTCACACACAGTCATAAGTACGTCGGACTCGCACGCGCTGTATGTCAGCGCGGAGTCGTAGCTGAACACGGGAATATTATTTATGGAATTCATATTTACGAGTATTAAGTCTGCGCGATATCCAACCTCTATTCTGCCGCAGTTCTGTCTTCCCTGCGCTATCGCGCCGCTCAATGTAGCGCATCTTATCATATCCGACGCGCAGGTTTCAGCCGCGTTGCGAGTATTTCCCTTGTGTATCAAAGCCGCATACTGCATCTCGCGGAGCACGCTGAGTTTATTGTTTGAAGCCACGCCGTCAGTTCCGAGAGCCACGTTTACCCCTGCAGACTTCAATGCGCCATAGCGCATTATACCGCTTCCAAGCTTCAAGTTGCTGACGGGATTGTGCGCAACGCTGACACCCTTTTCGGCAAGTATCTGTATATCGCTGTCGGTCACATACACACAGTGTGCCGCCGTCACAGGCACGTCAAGTATTCCCGTGCTTGCGAAAAACTCTGTGGGAGTCATACCTCTGCTCTGAACGCATTTGTCGTGCTCACTCTGTGTCTCGGACAAATGAAGCTGAATGCCCGTACCAAAATCCTTTGCGAGCTCGCCGACATATCTGCAGCATTTTTCCACGTTGGAATATTCAGCGTGCACCGACATATCTACGCGGAGTCTGCCGTCAAAGGTATTGTGCCATTTCTTGTATGCGTCAACTCCCTCGGCAATTCTTGTGTCTGTTGTTACGTCGAGATCGGGGTCAAAGGAGACCACCGAGCGAGAAATATTAGCCTTTATTCCGCTCTCACCAACCGCACGCGCGGTGGAGTCAAGGAAAAAGTACATATCCGAAAAGGATACTACACCGTTCTTTATCATCTCGGCAAT
Source organism: Eubacteriales bacterium (assembly GCA_045659745.1). Lineage (GTDB taxonomy): Bacteria > Bacillota > Clostridia > Oscillospirales > CAG-272 > SVTX01. The sequence goes on along the minus strand of JAZRCL010000089.1, from coordinate 72,588 downwards.
AGCCATCATTGAGCCGTAATAAACTCTCTCCTCGTTGAGAAGCTCCTCTGCAGGAAGTATCTTTGTATCAAGCCACTCGCGCAAAGGAAGGTCGTCTCCGTAGCCGCGGAAAAGAGTCATTGCACTGTGGCAGTGCGCATTGTAAAATGCGGGAGCTAAAAGATTACCCTTGCCGTCAATAATTCTGTCAACCTGCTCTGCAGGCTCGTCCTTGCCGATATATGATATTATCTTGTCGTCTACAAGCACGTTTACCGTGTCGAGTCCGTATCCGTACTCGTCAGGTAGGTGCACGTTTCTAAAAAGTATTTTCATTTTCTGTCCTTTTTTATAAATTTGTTATACGAATTCGTTGTAAAGTGAGGTCTCGCTGAGCGTGTCTCTTGAAATACTCTCTATTCCCGAAACAGCAGAAAGCATATTACATATAAGCTCGTAATGATCCGAGCCACGTTCCACCCGTGGCAGCGTTTTTTCAAGATAGGGCTTTAGGATATTAAGCTCGTATGCCTGCGTTGTGTCAATATGCACATCACATTTATGGGCGTACGGGAATATGTTTGCGTCCTCGTTCCTGCGCACGCTTGCCCACAAATCAAGAGTGAATAGCGGGTCTGCCGCGCGGAAATTGCTGTCTCTTACAAGTCGGCGCATAAGTCTAAGATTTTCCTTTGAAACACAAACGTCTCCTATCTTTATTCCACTTTCTGCGCAGATATAAATGCTCTTGCCGTGCATTTTGTGGAGTATGGGCTCGACCTGCGGATAGAGCAACTGTATTCCCTCGAAAATAAACACGTCACCCTCGCCGTTGACTATCCTCTCGCGACGGGATCTGTCGCCCGTCTGGAAATCAAATATCGGCTTTTCTGCCACTCCCTTTTGAAATAAGTCTGTGACGAAAGAGTAAAACTCCTCCGTATCAAACGTATCGGGCGAATCAAAATCCACGTTTTTGGGATCGATAAAATCGTCCTTTGAAAACTGATCCTTGAAAAAATCGTCAAGCGAGATAACGTGTAGCTTTATTCCGTGAGACTCATAGTAGCCTATGACCTTTTTTGCTGTGGTGGTCTTTCCCGAGCACGTGGGGCCCGTGATACCGATTATCTTTACACTATTATCCTTGCAGACTCGCTCCGCCGTCTTGTTGAGCATGTCGTCAAATTCCCTGTCGCATTTTTGTACAAATGCCCCATCTATCGACGCATACCCAGTTTTGTATTTTAAGTCCATCTATAAAATCCTCCCTGTGAAATAAATACTATAATCATATTATTCCACAGAATTATGCTTGCTAAAATCAGACAAGTCCGCGTCTTATATAAAATTCTTCCGCCGCGGCAATCTTTTCGTCAATTTTGTCGTTTGAGAGATATTCGTAAGGATATTTTGCATTGAAAAATCTCTCTATAACTCGCTTTTCTCCGTTTGCGGGAGCATAGTCAACGAACTTTGACACCGCTCCCGCGCCCGCCGCGAAAATGGAATGAACCTCCTCCATCATATAGATGTTGTAAAGTCCCTCCGTTCCCTCAAGGGCAAATCCTACGTTTTCGTAGTTGCCGACGGTGTTCTTTTGTCTGTACATATAATAGGGTATGTAGCCCGCAAATTTTGTCTTTATCTGGGAATAGTCCACGCACTTTCCAACGTCACCGCCGCGCATGGAATATATGTTGCTATCGTGCTTGAGTGCATCACACGCCTTCTTTACGCTGAACGTATGCACCGTGATATTTTCGGGTCGCAGGGGCAGGAGCTTGTCAAACGACGCCGAGAAGGTGGAGAATTTATCCCCGGGAAGTCCTGCGATAAGGTCGGTATTTATTATCGGAATGCCCGAGTTTCTCGCCATATCATACGCGCGCAAAAACTCCTCGGTGTTGTGCGCTCTGCCTATTTTTTTGAGAACGTCGTCATTGAGTATCTGCGGGTTTACGCTGACTCTGTTAACTCCGTACGCTTTAGCAATTCTGAATTTTTCAGCTGTCACGGTATCGGGTCTGCCCGCCTCAAGAGTATATTCCTCAAGCTTTGATACGTCGATATTCTGTGACACGGTACGCAAAAGTCTCTCAAGCTGCACCTCATTGAGAATTGTGGGCGTGCCGCCGCCGATATATACTGTCTTTATGTTAAGACCAAGCTTTTTTATAAGATCAAACGTCTTTACGACCTCAATATTAAGTCTGTCAAGATAGTCTGGGATAGTTGCGAGAAGCTTGGGCGAAGTATACGACACAAACGAGCAATACGCGCATCTCGTGGGACAAAAAGGCACGGAAATATAAACGCTGCAGTCCTTTTTGTCGGGACTTCCGATAATTTTAGCTTCGTTGAGCGCAACCTCAGTAGCAAGCGCTGCCTTCTTGGGGATCACGAAATAATCGCTTGAAAGAGTCTTTTTAACTCTTGTTTTGGGCATTCCGCCCTGAAGCATCTCGGTCGCCACCTTTGAAGGACGGACACCGATAAGCATACCCCACGAAGGGCGGTATCCAAGCAGCTCGCCGCCCGTTTTGATTATTGCCTCGCCTATGGTTATCTTCTTGAGACGGTCAAGTGTGACCCCCTCCTTATATTCTCCAAATCTTTCGCATTCCGCGCTCTTTCCGTCGTTTGAGAGCTTGACGAATACTCTTACGCCCGCATCCTCCTCGGTCAAGGTAAGCTCCAGAGAGGGAGTGTCATCTCGCTCCTGCTCGCTCTCCGAAAAATGCTCTCCCGGGAAAAATATCATGCAAAGCATCTGAACATAATATTGATTTACGTTTCCACTGATATGGACCTTCATGATAAAGTAAAATTCCTTTCTTTTGGACGGCTTAGTTTGCTTTCTTTTTCAAGACCTCACTGTCCATAACGATTGTGACGGGTCCGTTGTTTGTGAGCGACACCTTCATGTGCGCTCCGAATATTCCACATCCCACGTGTCTGAGTTCTTTAGATATAAGGGATTTGAAGTATTCGTAAAGTCTGTTTGCCTCGTCGGGAGGCGCAGACTCCATATAATCAGGACGGTTTCCGTGTTTGTAATTCGCCATAAGCGTAAACTGCGATATTACAAGCGCCTCGCCGTCTATATCCTTGACCGACAGATTCATCTTGTCGTTTTGATCGGTAAAAATACGCAGATTGCATATTTTTCTCGCGAGCAAGTCGGCGTCTATCTCAGTATCTCCCTTGGCAACGCCGAGAAGTATCATAAGACCTTCCCCGCACTCACCCGTGATAGTGCCTTCAACCTCAACCCTTGCCTCTGTCACTCTTTGAATTACCGCTTTCATTTTGTCATCCTGCCAATATTTAAGTTTTATCAGGTATATCCGCGGGCGACACTATCAACGCCGTCAAGTCCGCGAAGTCTGGACACGATAGAATTGTAATGCTCAATATTCTTGCAGCTTATCTTGAGGTTTATAATACATCTTCCGCCGTTTCTCTTTTGGGAGTTGACGTGAAGTATCGCAACCTTCATATCAGCAAGAGCGACCGCAATATCCGCAAGCATACCCACTCTGTCCTCTGTAAAGAGCTGGAGATGTGCCTCGTAAACGTTCTTGGCGGAGCTTGTCACCTCAGGCTCTTCCCAATGAGCTTCCTTCCATCTGTCCTTGTTGTCCGTGTTCTTCTGTCCCTCTATAACGTTGGGACAGTCCTTTTTGTGTATAGATATTCCGTAGCCCTTGGTCACAAAGCCTACTACCTCGTCACCCGGAAGCGGGTTGCAGCATTTTGCAAACTTGACCTGACATCCGTATTCTCCGTCAACGACAATACCGCTGTTAGACTTAAGATGCTTGGGCTTGGAGACGGTCTTTACTACGTCAATCTCTTCCTGTATCGGCTCCGGATCGGGCTCAATATATTTTGATACCTCGTCCTTGAGCTTTGCGGAGAATTTGTGCATAGAAACTCCGCTGTATCCCAGCGCGTTGTACAGGTCGTCTGCCGACATAAAGCCAAGCTTTTGAGCTACGGCGGTCATACAGTCAAGTCTCTTCTGCTCGGAGAGTCTTACAGGGAATTTTTTGAATTCCGCATCAGCGACTCCGCGACCAACAACAATGTTCTCTGCCTTGGTCTCTTTTTTGAACCACTGTCTTATTTTGCCTCTTGCTTCACTTGTCTTTACGATATTTATCCAATCTCGTCCGGGACCCTTCATGGTCGAGGACGTTATTATCTCAATTATCTCGCCGTTGTGCACCACTCTGTCGATAGGAACTATAGCTCCGTTTATCTTCGCACCCATCATTCTGTTTCCTACCGCGGAATGTATAGCATATGCAAAGTCAATTACGGTTGCTCCCTGCGGCAGAGAAATAACGTCACCCTTGGAGGTGAAAACGAATACTTCGTCACGGAAAATGTCGGTCTTGAGCGCGTTCATAAACTCGTCAGGGTCACGGGTATCGTCCTCTGTCTCGATGAGTCTGGATATCCACTCAAGCTTTTTGTCCATATCCTCCTTTGAGGATGCGCCCGATTTATATTTCCAGTGCGCCGCCACACCGTACTCGGCTATGTGGTGCATCTCGTGAGTTCTTATTTGCACCTCAAACGGAATTCCGTCACGTCCGATAACAGTGGTATGAAGCGAGCGGTACATATTGGGCTTTGGTGTTGTGATATAGTCCTTAAATCTGCCGGGAATGGAGTTGAACATCTCGTGAATTATACCAAGAGACGCATAACACTCAAGCTCGGTATCGACGATTATTCTCAAAGCATAGAAATCGTATATCTCGTCAAAGCTCTTGTTCTGGTTATACATCTTTTTATAGATGCTATATGGAGTCTTTATTCTTCCCTCAAGCACGAAGTGTATGCCGTTTTCGGTTAACTTTTCGGATATTGAGCTTCTTATGTGTTCAATAAAATCAAGACTTTCTCCGTATCGGCTCTCCATATGCTCCATTACCTCGGCATATCCTATGGGGTCGAGATAACGAAGTCCGAGATTTTCAAGCTCCTGCTTTATCTTCTGGATACCAAGTCTGTGAGCCAAGGGTGCGTACACCTGCATCGTCTCAAGCGCGGTAAGTCTGCGCTTTTCCTCTTTTTTTGCGTCCAGCGTGCGCATATTGTGCAGACGGTCGCAGAGCTTGATGAATATTACTCTTACGTCCTTGGACATAGCGAGAAGCATCTTTCGGAGATTTTCGATATGCTCCTCCTCCTTGTCGTCAAGATCAAGAGCGACGAGCTTTGTAAGTCCGTCAACAAGGAGTGCTACGTCCTTACCGAAAAGCTTTTCTATTTCCTTGAGATTGGTCTTTTCCGAGCAATCCTCCACTGTATCGTGAAGCAGCGCCGCACATATAGAGTCTGTGTCAAGTCCAAGACTTGCAACTATCTCCGCAACTGTGATGGGATGCGAGATATACGGCTCTCCGCTCGCTCTGAACTGTCCTTCGTGCAGAGCATTAGCATAATCAAAAGCTTTTTGTATTTTTTCCGTGTCGTATTTTTTGCCGGTTGCTTCAAGCATTTCAAACAACGCGGCAATATTTATATGAGGCGTAGTTTCTATCATTTTGCCCCTCCCGTGTAAATTTCAGGGGCAATATTTCACCCCTTACGATTAGCTATAAGCTTTTTGAAAGTTTGTGAGCTTTCTATACTTGTTTTCTGAGCATTTTCACAAATTTGGATCTCAAATATATCTCCCGATATTTCGGTCGCGCTCATAACCTTAATATCTACCAGCACGTCAAGAATAAATCTCAACTTTACATAGTTTATTCCCGTATCAAGACAAGTGTCAATTCGGGATTTAAGCGTTCTGTAGGAGAACACGGAATGTCCGAGTCCTACCTCATAACGCAAAAATCTATATACCGCTGCAACCTCATCTCTTGTGGGAACTATATCCTCCGACGAAGAAAATTCCTCTCCGCCCGATATTCTTATATACCTGTCCTTCTCAATAATTCTCTGACTTGCAAAGTTTTCGGACATTCTGATGTCCTGAACAATAAACTGAAGTGATTTTACTCCGCGGAACTCGTTTATGCCAAGTCGGCACAAAATGTCGACTCTCTCACCGCGCAAAAAGTCAAGCTTTGAGGCTGGCACGCCAAAGCACACTGCGCTGATGTTATTTTCCTCACCCATAAAGAATATCTTGCTGTGATTTCCCGCACCAAGAGATATTATCTTGTCTATCTCAAGGTCGCGGATGAGAAACAGAGGTGCAGAGTTTGAAACACCGAAAGGCTCAAGCATGTCTATCTCTTGTACAAGCGACATGGTCACCTCTGCGGGAGTTATCTCGCAGTCTGCCTCGTATCTTATTTTTACATCCTCGTCGGTAAGACATTGCGAAGCATATTCGTTTATTTTCTTTCTGAATATATCCACGTTTCCGCGTCTGACTGAAAGTCCTGCGGCAAGCTCGTGACCACCGAACTTTTCAAGAATATCCTCGCAATAGCTCAATGCGCCGACAAGGTTAAGTCCCTTGATGCTTCTTCCCGATCCCTTTCCTATGTCGTCATCACTTGCAAAGCCTCGCGTTGCTCCCTCGTAGGAGATAAGTATAGACGGAAGTCCGTATTTTTCGGTTATTCTTGAAGAAACTATACCGATTATTCCCTGCTGCCAGGAATCAGCATCAAGAATAATGACTCTGTCACATTCAAAGTCGTGAGTCTCCTCAATCATTTTGTATGCCTGCTCGGCTATTCTGTTTTCCTCCACCTGACGGCAGTGATTTATCTCACAAAGCTCGCGTGCTTTCTCAAGCGCCTTATCGTAATCCTCACACAAAAGCAGCTCAACAGCCTTCTCGGCAGAGCTTATACGTCCCGCAGCGTTTATCCTGGGAGCTAACGTAAATCCGATAAATCCCGTATTTACCTTGCGCTTTTTAGGCTTTTGCGCATGTCCCACAGCGGGCTGAGAATTGAAATCTGTGGAGCTTGCAGTTTCAATAAGAGCGGCAAGTCCGCATCTATTAGTCGCGGATATTTTTTTAATACCCATATCAACTATAAATCTGTTCTCGTCGCACACGGGCATAACGTCAGCCACAGTGCCTATCGCAACAAGGTCAACGTAGTCCTCGCAGATGTTGCGCCAGCACTCTATCGCTGAAAGCTCAGGATGCATATACTGCTCAAATGCGCAAACAAGCTTGAACACAACCCCGACTCCCGCAAGCTCCTTGAATGGATACCCACAGTCGGGTCTGTGGGGGTTAACTACCGCCTCGGCTAAAGGAAGTGTAGCGTGGCACTCGTGGTGGTCGGTGACTACCGTATCTATTCCGAGCTCCTTTGCATATTCAACCTCGCTGTTTGCCGTAATTCCTGTATCAACGGTAATAATAAGCTTAGTTCCGCGCTCACAAAGCTTGTCTATTCCAAGCTTTGAGATGCCGTATCCCTCCTTGTTTCTTGAGGGAATGTAATAATCTATTTTTGCGTCTTGTGACTTGAAATAAAGGTACGCAAGACTTACCGAGGTCACGCCGTCCACGTCGTAATCTCCGTAAACCGTTATATTCTCGCCTGATTCAATAGCTTTCGCTATTCTCTCAACGGCAGGACGCATATCCTTCATAAAATAAGGATTGTGCAGGCTACTGATATCCGTGTGTATGAAAGCCTTCGCCTCATCAGACGACGTATATCCTCGTGTATATATAAGCTTTGCGGTTATGGGAGAGATATCGAGCTCCGCAGCCAAGCGCAAAACAGCCTCTCTTGACTCCGCGCTCTCCACATAGCGCAAGGACCATATTTTTTCTTTATCCGTGTAATTCATTTCTACTCCAAAAGCTCAAACATATCAAAACAAGTATCCATCGGCATACCTGCCCGACATAAGCTCCGTCAATCATCTTTATATTTTCTTATATTTTTTTATTATTGCAAGAGCAGTTTTTATGCCGTCAACCGCAGCACTTGTAATTCCACCCGCGTAGCCTGCTCCCTCTCCGCATGGGTAGATTGCGCTATGCCCTATAGCACTCATATCCTCTGTTCTTAATATTCTGACGGGTGCTGAGGTTCTTGTCTCCGCTCCCGTGAGTATTGCGCTCTCATCTGCAAAGCCGCAAAATCTTCTGTCAAATGACTGTATACCGTATCTTAAATGTCTGGTCACAAAATCAGGCAAAACATCGTTCATATCCGCAACGTTGCATTTACCTCCCATATAAGTAGGCATGACCTTTGAGGGCATACTGCCTCGCGTGCCCGAGATAAAATCTCCTACCGTCTGCATAGGAGCACTATAATCTCTACCGCCTGCAATATAAGCCGCTCTTTCAATTTTTCTTTGGAATTCTATTGCTCCAAGTGCAACACTTCCCTCGTATGCTTCGAAATCATCAGGATGAACAGATACCGCTATTGCGGAGTTTGAGTTTCTACCGTCACGGGCATGTCTGCTCATACCGTTAACTACAACACTATTCTCCTCTGACGCCGCGCCTACAACCTCACCTCCGGGGCACATACAAAAGGTATATACTCCCCGCTCACTCTTGGTATCGGACAACGCGTACTCCGCCGCGCCGAGCGCAGGATGTCCCGCAAAGTCCCCATAGAGCATATTCTCTATATCCTCTCTGAGATGCTCTATTCTTACTCCCACCGAAATGGGTTTGGGAGATATTACAAAGCTCTTTTCGATAAGCATTTTATAGGTGTCTCTAGCGCTATGGCCGAGAGCAAGAACTACGTCACCGCAAAGGAAATCTCCTTTGGTGGTAGTCACTTTTATATTACCGTCACTCAACTCGGTAATATCCGTCATTCTGCATCGGTATATTACCTCTCCGCCAAGTTCCTCGATACGCTTGAGAATGTTATCCACAACCTCACGCAAAATATCCGTTCCGATATGAGGCTTTGCCTTGAGGGTTATATCCTCGGGCGCACCGAATTTTTTGAACGTGTCAAGCACGTAGGAGCATTTTTCGTCGTTTATTCTCGTGAGAAGCTTTCCGTCAGAAAAGGTTCCCGCACCGCCCGCGCCAAACTGAATATTTGAATCCGTGTCAAGCTTACCGTCAGAATAAAATCTGTCAACCGCTAAAACTCGGTCGGTCACACAGTCACCTCGGTCGATGATTATAGGGCGATATCCCTGCTCCGCCAGAATTAGCGCGCAGAACATTCCCGCAGGACCCATTCCCACGACCATAGGGCGCGCGGACATCTCTCGGTCACCATATCGAAATTCAATTTCAGTATTGAGAATTTTTCGTGCACCGAGCTTGTCAATTACCTTTTGCGAAAGTCTTTTGCCCTCAACAGCCGTCACAGCAACCGAATATACAAGCCTTATGTCCTGACGTTTTCTGGCGTCAACCGATTTTTTGAATATGGACAGCTCATATTCCATGCTTGAAATGCCAAGTTTATCAAGTCTTTTTTTGACCGCATTCAGCGCCTCAGTCTCGCCCATATCGGGCGAGACTGATATAGCGTCAATTATATACTTTTCTCTATTCATTACGTTGTAGGCTGAGCTGCAGCTGCGCTCTCGGTTATATGCACCGTCACAGTAATCTTATCCGCCTCAAGCTTTACTCCATCAGGATAACCCAACTGCTCAGCGGTAACGATGACCTCATGCACACCTACACCCGCATCTCCCATATCAATTATGTAATCCGAAATTGCATTGAGCATTTCGGGGTCACCAATAACGTTTGCAGTGACGGGATCTACAGTGTAAATATAATTGGGCACACTACCCGCTGCCTTTATCTTAAGCACCACGGGAGCTGTGACAGATACGTTTATCTTCATCTTGCTGGTATCGTAGCTTATTGAGCTTGGCGAGAGCTCGCTTGTGTTATTCGCACTTATAAGCTCACCGTTCTTGTTATAGAAGTTGAGCGAGAAGCCCGAAATCAGCTTACTCTTGTTAAACTCTCCCTCAAGCAGATATTCTGCTCTTGAGATCTCGTCTATCATAGTCTTGGGACCCTTAATGGTTATTTCGTTTACTCCGTCCTCAATATTGTATGAAATCTTATAGTTGAGCGGATGTGTGATGCTTCCCTCTTTTATCTCAAGCGGGACAGTGGTCTCTGCCGCAACGTCTGCATAGACGGAAATTGCGTCAATATCCGTGCTGAGAATCGTAAGGCTTGAGCTCTCGGGGGCGGTCGTCACTATCTTTACCGTTGACCATCCCACAGAGTCTATCTGGCTTACGTCAATATACGCAGAATAATCCGACGCGCTGTACTTGTTTATATCTCTGTTAGTGCCCTGAACGGTTATCTTTACCTCGGACACATTGAGGGTTGAGTACAACGACATACCGTTGTCCATGCTTTCCGCACCCACAACGTTAAGCTTTACGGAAAAGGTTGCAGTGACATCACTCTCGTTGATATTTACACAATATATCCATATAGTGATTGCAAAAAGCAAGCACAAAAGTCTGGGAAGAAGGTCTATTCGTCTCTTACTCTGGCTTCCAATAACTATGGATTCGCGCCCTTTTTCGTCACGCTCTTTTTGAAAATCCACTTGCTTCATACAGAATCGCCGCCCTCACTTTCCACAGAATTTTCGGTATCAATGTTATCGGTATTTATTATCTCAATATCATCATCGCCCGCAAACTTAAGTTTGTCAAAATTTACGGCCATATATACATCTTCATTTACCGAGCTACCCGTCATAAGCGTGTAAAGGTCGTCACGCAGATCGTTGGACTTGTGCTTACCATTCTTGCCTATATCCTGATATCCTCTTTTGAGTATTTTGTTGTTTGCAATGGAAATAGTCCCCGTCTCCTCGGATACCACAACCACAATGGCGTCACTGACCTCGGTTATGCGAAGCGCGGCTCTGTGTCTTGTGCCGAGACGTCTCATCTGGGGATCGTCACTTTCAGAGATGTTCTTGGACTTTGTAGATGCCGCAATTATCTTGTTGTCGCGTATAATCACCGCGCCGTCATGCAAGGGTGACTTGTTAAAGAAAATATTACTCAGAAGCTGTCTTGATACCTTCGCGTCAAGAGTAACACCCTCTGTCATCTGGGAGCGCAAACGGCTGGAACGCTCAATAACTATAAGAGCGCCGTCTCCTCTTGCGGAAAGCTCAAATGCCGCCGCGGAAATTTCCTCTACCACCTTAAGTGTCTCGGGACTCTGATCAACCTTCTTGCCCTTTATTTTTCGAATGTTCAGGGACGTGGAGCCCACCTCCTCAAGCACCGCGCGAAGCTCGGGCTGGAAGATGATACAAACTACCATAATACCCACCACGTAGAAATTCTTGAGTATAGAGCCTATGGCAACCATATGGAATATATCACTGATGACATAAATGAGCACAACCGCTCCGAGTCCGAGCGCTATTCTGCCGACGTGTCTGTCTCTTATAAACTTGAACACCATATACAGAAGACCCGCAAGCAAAAGTATGTCTATGATATCGATAATGCCTATATTGATGATGGGGAAAATTACGTAGTCCTTGAAGCCCTCAAACAACGTATTCCAAAATACTGCTATATTTGGCATGTTTTCCTCCTTGGGTGTTAATTATTTGTTTCTGCTCTTTGTAAGCAGGTCATTCTTGATGTCCCATAGCTTTTGGGACAGGTCAACGTAGTAGTTGTGAGGATTGGTAAATCTCTTCACTTCATCCCACATACCCTCAATTTCTCTTTCGTGATGCTCTCTTATCTCTTTGAGAGTGGGCATCTTATAAACAAGCTCTCCGTTTTTGAAAATGGGAACGAGAAGCTCGGTTGCGGTATAGTTTTCAAGCACCTTGCGCTTCCACGTGTGCTCGGGGTCAAACAGCTCAATGGGCTTTGTATCGTCAACCGTCTCGTCATAAACGCATATAAGGTCTGCCTCCGCCTTGCCCGTGTCACGTCCGCGAAGTCTGTAGACCTTCTTGAAGTGAGGCGTGGTTATCTTGCCTACGTTCTCGCTTATCTTTATCTTAGGGGTGACGTTGCCCTCTGAATCCTCGACAGCGCAGAGCTTATACACCGCACCGAATACGGGGTGGCTCTTCGCCGTTATAAGCCTCTCGCCGACGCCAAAGCCGTCAACTGCCGCGCCCTGACGGATAAGCTCGCGGATTATATACTCGTCAAGCGAGTTGGAAACTATGATCTTACACTCAGTCCAGCCCGCGTCGTCAAGCATTTTTCTCATTTTCTTGGTGAGATACGTAATATCTCCTGAGTCAAGTCTTACTCCGCACTTGGTTATACCAAGAGGCTTTAACACCTCATTAAAGGCACGTATTGCATTCGGAATGCCCGATTTTAATACGTTGTAGGTGTCGATAAGAAGTGTGGCGTTGTTGGGATATATCTCGCAGTAGGTCTTGAACGCAGTGTATTCGTCGTCAAACATCTGCACCCATGAGTGAGCCATAGTGCCCGTTGCGGGAACTCCGTAAACCTCGTCACATATAGCGCACGCAGTTGAATTACAACCGCCTATATAAGCCGCGCGAGCACCAAGTATCGCTGCATCTGCGCCCTGCGCTCGTCTAGATCCAAATTCGCTGACGATTCTTCCCTTTGCGGCACGGGTTATTCTTGCAGCCTTGGTCGCGATAAGCGACTGGTGATTTATCATTAGAAGCAGATAGGTCTCTATAAACTGAGCCTCTATTGCTCTCGCTCTTACTGTTATAAGAGGTTCTCCGGGAAATACGATAGTTCCCTCGGGTATTGCCCATATATCTCCCGTGAATCTGAAGGCGGAGAGATATTTCAAAAATTCCTCGTCAAAGCAACCCTTGGAGCGAAGATAAGCTATATCGTCCTCGTCGAATCTGAGGTCCTTGACATATTCTATGATCTGCTCAAGACCTGCAGCAACTGCATATCCGCCGTTATCGGGGTTGTCTCTGTAATACAGATCAAAATAAACTATTTTATCCGCATATCCGCACTTGAAATATCCGTTACCCATAGTGAGCTCGTAAAAATCAAAGAGCATTGTAAGATTTCTGCTTATATCCTTCATTCCAACGTCCTCCCGTTAAAAATAAATTCAAAATGGTGATTCTTCGGCATTATAAGATAAAATGCCAATATATATTATAACATATATATTATTTCAAAGTCAAGCAATTATTGAAATAATATATATAAATTCCACTATATATTGCAAGGTTTTTGCAAAAAATATCCGCACGCCCACGCTCGCGCCGATTTTTCGGTCACAAAGCACAGGTGTGCGGATAAATTTTATTAAATTTTACTCGTAAAGCTCGCGCTTGAGCTTTTTCTCTAAAAACAGCATCAACAGCCAGATAACTGCAAAATAACACGCCACTCCGCAAAGAATATCCGACGAATAATAAATTATCATACCGGGTATCTCCGAGAGCTGAGGTATACCGTACATTATCGTGTACAGTATATCGTAAAATATTCTTTGAGCTACCTTGGTTGCAGCGACGATAACTCCTGCCCAGAACGCGCCCTTGATCATAGGATTTCCCAGATCAATAAATGATCTGAGCGGATATATTCCATCTGTGATCGGCTTGTTTCCAAGCTTTCTGTCCGCCTTGCGTTTTTTATCAACAAGATCAAGGTAAGCTGACAATATTCTATATGCTATAAGAATAACCACGAAGTACTGCAAAAGCTCGAAAAACATAGGAACCAGAATGCTTCGAATATCGCTCCAGACCTTAATTTCAAATCCGTTATCAAGCCACGTCATAAGCACGTTTATTACATACTTGAACAGTGTCACAAGTGAAAAAATTATAGCGGGTATGCCTATTCTGCCAACGCCATATCTGTATATTGAGTAGATGGACACAGCATACGCAAGTGATATTGCGACTATTTCAACTAAATCGTAAATATACTCTACCACAGTAGGCAAGACAGTATCCATATACTGAATATTATTTGCAAGAATATTGCCGAGAGGTACCAACGCAAAGCAATACACGCAGTACAGAAAAGCCATACTTACGGCAAAAAATATATTCAGTTTTCTGCGTAGTTTAAGTTGATTTTTATCCAAAATATATCCCCTATGATTTTATTTCTTTAAGAAATTTCCCTATTCTGTCAATAGCCTCTTTGATATGGTCGGTTGAGTAGCAATAGGACGCTCTGATAAAGCCCTCGCCAGACGCGCCAAACGCGCTTCCCGGAACAACGGCAACCTTTTGTGAATAAAGCAATTTCTCGCAAAATTCATCGCTTGAAAGTCCCGATATTTTTATGGATGGGAAGGTATAGAATGCGCCCTTGGGCTCAAAGCAATCCATACCGAGCTTTCGAAATCCGTTCACCATTATACGACGGCGAACGTCATACTCCGCCTTCATTCTCTCAATGTCAGCATCGCCGTTTTTTAGCGCCTCGATAGCTGCGTACTGCGCCGTAGTGGGCGCGCTCATTATAGCAAACTGATGTATCTTTGTTATCTGCTGAATTATGGGAGCAGGCGCGCAGACGTATCCAAGTCTCCACCCCGTCATGGAATAGGTCTTGGAAAATCCGTTTATAACTATGGTGCGCTCTTTCATTCCGTCTATTGACGCAAAGGACACGTGGGTGTTCTCTCCGTATGTAAGCTCGGAATATATCTCGTCGGAAAGCACGCAGATATTTGTCTCTCGAAGAACGTCCGCAATAGCCTCAAGGTCTGCTCTTTCCATAATCGCTCCCGTAGGATTACACGGATACGGAAAAATGAGCATTTTAGTCTTGTCCGTTATTTTTTCGCGAAGCTCGTCAGCCATGAGTCTGAACTCATTTTCCGCCTTAAGGTCAATAATTACAGGAATACCTCCCGCAAGTCTGACAAGCGGCTCGTAGCAAACAAAGCTTGGCTGAGGAATAATGACCTCGTCACCGCGCGAAACTATGGCGCGTATAGCATTGTCAATTCCCTCGCTGCCTCCTACAGTTATAAGTATCTCGCTCTTGGGCTCGTACTCAACTCCGTATTTTCTCAAAAAGAATTTGCTTACTTCACAGCGCAATGCTACAAGTCCCGCATTGGCAGTATATTTGGTCTTACTCTGCTCAAGCGACTGTATGCCCGCGCTCTTTATATGCCACGGCGTGGGAAAATCAGGCTCGCCGACACCAAGGGATATTACCCCCTCCATGCTCTCGGCAATGTCAAAATATTTCCGTATTCCGGACGGCTTTATATCCTGACTAACCACACTGTTAAGCACCTTGGAATAATCTATCATAAGGAGTATGCTCCTCTTTCATCTTTTTCTGTATTTACAAGCTCAACGTCAAGCTCCTTGTATCTGCGAAGCACAAAATGAGTTGCAGTAGAAGTTATCTCGCGCTTTGTCGCAAGCTCCTTTGCAACGAACATAGCCACCTCGTGGAAGGTCCTGCCCTTAACTATTACGCAAAGGTCATACGTTCCCGACATAAGATAGACAGACTCCACCTCGTCGTATTTCATAATATTTTCAGCGACCTTTTCAAAGCCATACTCATCCTGAGGAATGACCTTAAGCTCAATAACGGCAGAAACATATGCGTTATCAAGTCTTTCCCAGTCAATAACCGTCTTGTATCCGCGGATAAGTCCCGCAACCTCAAGCTCCTTTATCTCCGCCTCAACTGCAGACTGATCAAGTCCCGTCATAACAGCGAGATCTTCTACCGTATAGCGCGCATTTTTCGCGAGCAAATTCAAAATCTGAGTATTCATGTTTTTCTGCCTTTCAATTTGAAAAATCCTTATAAAACAAAGACTCGGAGAATATCCCCGAGCTCTTCAAAAAATGTAAAAAATACCCTCCGCCCTGCGCGAAAGCGCAGAGCGGAAAGGATGCATTTTAAGTATTAGAGGTACTTCTTAACTATATCGCTTGCTTCTTCAGCGGGGATAGAAGACGTCATAACGATATTTACGTTGAGGTTGTTAGAAAGCTCGTCAACCTCCTTAACGAACGTGTCAAATGCAACGATGTCGTTGTTAGCGATCTTGAGCGCAGAGTCAACGAATACGTCGGTCACGTCGTGATTGCTTGCAAGAATACCAGCGATGAAGCCGTAAAGAGCATCTGCATCAAAAATAAGGTATTCGTTTGTATTTATAAGTCTTACGCTGTATTTAACGTCAAAACGAAGTCCAATTCCCTTTTCAATACATACAACAGTGCCTTCGGACTTTTCCGATGCTTCGTTTACTCTTGCAATAAGGTCCTTGGTCTTACCCGTTCCCTTAACACCAATGATAAGCTTTAACATAATTAACCTCCTCGTCGCGCAAGCGCGGCTTTATATAAGTATTTAAAATCTCCATTACCTTGACCAAAGCATATGCGGTCTAGGTCTTGTTTTTCATATTATAACACAAAAATTACAATTTTTCAAGTGCTATTAGTACAATTTATTCATTTTTTTTGCAATAAATTGCCGCATTTTGAGCATTAGCCGAGTCTTGCCTCAAGTTCGGCCTTCATTTCCTCGTATCCGGGCTTGCCAAGAAGCGCAAACATATTCTTCTTGTACGCCTCAACACCGGGCTGGTTGAAGGGATTTACACCGAGCATATATCCCGATACAGCGCAAGCTATCTCAAAGAAATAAATAAGATAACCCATAGAATATGCGCTTCTGTCCGCTACCTCAATAAGAATGTTCGGAACTCCGCCGTCAACGTGAGCAAGAAGCGTTCCCTGCATAGCGAGCTTCTTTACTGTGTTGAGGTCAGTATTCGCTACAAAGTTGAGTCCGTCTATGTTCTCCTCGTCATAAGGGATATTGAAGGAAACACCTGTGTCCTCAATAGCAATTACTGTCTCAAAAAGATTTCTCATACCGTCCTGAATATACTGACCAAGGGAGTGAAGGTCTGTTGAGAAGATAACTGACGCGGGGAAAATTCCCTTCTTGTCCTTGCCCTCGCTCTCGCCGTAAAGCTGCTTAAACCACTCGTTGAACATTCTCGCATAGGACTCATATCCCGCAAGAATTTCGGTGGTCTTGCCCTTGTTATAGAGTATATTTCTTATAGCTGCGTATCTGTATGCGTCATTCTTTTCAATATCGTTTACGGAATAAGCAACTCTCGCATCTGCCGCGCCCTGCATAAGAGCGTCAATATCGATGCCTGCGACTGCTATGGGAAGAAGTCCTACCGCGGTGAGAACCGAAAATCTTCCACCAACGTCGTCGGGTACTACGTATGTATCGTATCCCATCTTGTCAGAGAAGCCCTTGAGAGTTCCGCGCGCCTTGTCTGTGGTCACAAAAATTCTCTCTTTTGCGCCCTCAACGCCATACTTTTTCTCAAGCATCCCGCGGAAAACTCTGAATGCTACCGCCGGCTCTGTTGTCGTTCCGGATTTGGAAATAACATTGATACAAACGTCACGTCCCTCGCATATCTCTACAAGCTCAGCAATCGAAGCCGCGCTTATATCACAACCTGCAAAGTATATGTCAGGAGTGTCCTTTTTTACATTGTTATAGTTGGGGGACTTGAGAAATTCGATAACCGCGCGAGCACCGAGGTACGATCCGCCGATACCGATAACAATAAATACGTCACAGCTTTTTTTGATTTTTTCAGCCGCAACTTTTATGCGAGCAAACTCTTCCTTGTCGTAATTTTCGGGAAGGTCAACCCAACCGAGAAAATCATTTCCTGCGCCGTTTCTGTTTACTATCTGCTCGTGAGCTGCGCTGACGAGAGGACGTATGCCCTCATATTCGTGGGATTCTATAAATCCGCCAAGATACTTATCGTTTAACTTAACTGACATTTTACAAAATTCCTTTCAATTTACTGATTTCATTATATCATGCTCGTGAATTTTTTGCAATAGTTTATTATGCTTTATTTATGCTTTATTTAAGAAAAAAACGCGAAAATGCTCTAAAAATAAGTGTATAATACCCTATTCTTTCCACGTCGTCACATACTACAACGTCAACACTGCCTATCTCCTTGCCGTCAAGCATATATTTCACCTTGCCCACAACGTCACCCTTTGAGAGCGGAGCGCAGATATTGTCATTCAAAACCAAATTCTTAGTAATCTTGAACGACGTTCCTTTGTCTGCGAGATAAGTAAACTGAGGATATTCAAGCGTGGCGAATCTGTCCTTTGAACCAAGCATTCTGATATTTTCAATAGTGTCGCCATCAGAAGAATACATCTCGTATTTTGCAAAACCTCGGTCGAACAGAGTCGTTGCTATGTTGTTTCTTATATCTCTGGTCGGCGCACCCATAACTACGCAGATAAGTGAGACTCCGTTTCTTTCGGCAGTCGCACTGATACAAAAGCCTGCTTTGTCGGTCGAGCCTGTTTTAAGTCCCGTACAGCCCTGATAATAGCGCACGAGACGGTTTGTGTTTGTCAGCCCAAACGCACCGTCACGGACGGTATCCATCCATATCGAGCTGTACTCAAGTATTTTTTCATGCTTTATAAGCTCACGCGACATAATTGCTATGTCACGCGCGGATGTGACGTGGTTCTCCGCCGTGTCGTCAAGACCGTTTGTGTTCTCAAAATGCGTGTTTTTCATTCCAAGATCTGTGGCTTTTTTGTTCATTTTTTCAACGAAAGCCGCCTCACTACCCTCACAGAACTCGGCAAGGGCGCAAGCCGCGTCATTAGCAGACGCAATTATAACACTCTTGAGCATATCCTCCACGCTCATCTGCTCGCCAACCTCAAGAAATATTTGCGAGCCCCCCATCGATGCCGCACGCTCGCTGACGGATACCATATCGTCAAGCTTTATTTTACCTACGTCTATGGCTTCCATTACGAGCAAAAGCGTCATTACTTTGGTGACGGATGCGGGAGGCAGAGCCTCGTCGGCGTTTTGGGTATAGATTATTTTTCCTGTGTTGGCCTCCATAAGTATAACGCTCTTGCAGTCAAATTCGTTTCCCTCAACTGACACACCTGCCGATGTGTAAAGTGCATCGTCGTTTATGGGCATTTCATAGTCAGTTGCATTGATTGAAAGCGGACAAATAAGAATAATAACGGTCATAAAAAGACATAAAAATTTCTTAAATTTCATAAAAAAGCTCCTCTCTATTATCTACATAATAGTATGAGGAGCTTATGTTTTTTATGATTTTGATTTGTTGAGGCTTTTTATATACGCAAAGGTCTCTTCCTCTCCGTGCGCGTCAAGCATACGGAGCCAGGACTCGAGTAGGTCCGCGGTATTGGGGTGCATTATATTTTTGGCGCTTCCGCGGAGAAAATAGTCTAGTGCGGAGCGGTCGGTATATTTTTCGCCCTGATATATTTTGCTCGCCGCAACTCTGTCGCAGAACATTTCTGTAACATAGCGCAAAGGCATCTCTATCGGTACGTATTGCTTGGATTTAAGGTCAACGTCCGTCCAATACTCGTAATGGTGCTTGTTTCTTCCCTTATGGTGCATCCACGCAAGTGAATGTCCGTAAAGCTCACGAGCACGCTCGTTGGGACTGCGAGTGCCAAGGTAGTGACGCGCTCCCTCGAAGAATTCAACGGGGGTATATTTGGACAAGTCGTGGAAAAGTCCCTGCCAGCCTATCCCTGCGCGGAAACAATGGGAAATGACCTTATGACGATGCTTTGTTATAGTGCGAAAATGCTTTATAGGATGTGGCTTATCGTGGTTTTTTTCTTTGCGAGTTGCCCTACCCTTACCTGACTCTGCAAGCAGAATTTTTCTTGCCTTAAGATACTTTTCTTGGCGAGCCAATGCATAGTCGTCGGGGGCTGTATCAAAGCGGGATAGCGTACAGTTATGTTCAAGGTCGCAGAGCTTTACACGGCGTGCAAGGTCATTTGATTTAAGACGCTCGATATAGTCAAAATAGTCCTCGTCAGCGGGCTTTGTCAAAAGCTCCACCGCATCACAGACCTCGGCGGGAAATTCTGCACGGAGATATTCGGGGGTAATATCCGTATCCTCGAGGGTGTCGTGCAAAAGGGCAACAAGCGTTGAATACTCGTCTTTCATCTGCTCCGCGATATGTATCGGGTGCAAAACATACGGCAATCCCGATTTGTCAATCTGTCCCCCGTGGGCTTTGTATATAAGCTTTATGGCTTTGTTTGTAAGCGGTGTGTAAATCATTATTTTTCCAATCTGTCCTCGAGGGACTGAATTATATTTATTCCGACTTGACGTGCAAGCTCTATTGCTCTTTGCTCGGTTTCAGGAGCTGTGACGTCGGGTACGTGGTGTGCGTCTTGACCGAGGATTGCAGTACAGCCATGCTCTGCGGCTATTTTCCAGAACTCAAAATTGGGATAATTTCTGCCCTCGCGCATACCGAGAATATTTATTTCAAGAGGTATATCATTCTCCTTTGCTGACTTGCAAAGTCGGCTCATCTCGGCTCTGTAAAAGTCATCGTCACCCACATAATTCAATATATCGGGGTGGGCGATATAGATAAAATGCCCTGTTGAAAATCCTTCTATCACTTGGTCAACGTAGCGCGACAGATGTGTTTTGTCGGTGGTTTTTCTTGAGCAGTAGTGGTCGTTTTGCTCGTTGCCAAGCGCGTGCTGACCGAGAATGAGATACTCGTATGGGTAGTCTGATAGAAATTCTATCATTCGGGGGAATATTTCGGGATAGTATTCTGCTTCAAAGCCGATATGAATTTTTATATCGTTTTTGTATTCATCGCGCAGGGCCTCAAGGGTTTTGATATATCCGTCTGTTTCATTGAGTTTCATACGGAAGTGCGAGTAGTATCCGTCTTCAAACGGCATAGGCGCGTGGTCGGAAAAGCCGAGAGTTTTTATGCCCGAGGCAATAGCCTTTTCAATGAATTCTCTTTCACTTCCGCTTGCGTGGTTGCAGCGGCATGTGTGGTTATGGTAGGAGTTGAGCATTTTGGTTTCCTATTTGTTTTTTATCAAGGTAATTATAGCACTTTTTTGCTTGTGTGTCTATAAGTTTTTCGTTTTATATTTATACTTTTTGGCAACAGCGCCAAAAAGTATAGCAAAAACCGCCGCAAAGGGGGGGAGGTTGCGATTCCTCCCGCCCTTTTGAAACCCACCCACACAAACGCTTAGCGCCGAAGGCGCGCTGGGGTGGGGATGGTTCTTAGGAAGGGCGAGGGGGTCGTCCGTTTTGCAAAGCAAAAATTTTTCGGTAGAAAAATTAGGACATCCTCCCCTTCCTAAGTGGCGTTTTGGATACTTTGTCGCTATTGACAAAGTATCATAAAAATCATTTATCCAATATCTTCTTCAAATACTGACCGGTATAAGAGCCTTGTACTCTTGCAACCTCCTCGGGCGTACCAGTGGCAACGACTGTTCCACCTCCGTCACCTCCCTCGGGACCGAGGTCGATGATATGGTCTGCGGTTTTTATTACGTCAAGATTATGCTCAATTACAAGCACGGTATTTCCGCCGTCGCAGATGCGGTTTAGCACCTCCAAAAGCTTTGCAACGTCATGCGTATGGAGTCCCGTGGTGGGCTCATCAAGTATATAAATAGTCTTACCCGTGCTACGCTTTGAAAGTTCTGTCGCAAGCTTTACTCTCTGCGCCTCGCCACCGGACAAGGTCGTTGACGACTGTCCTATCTTTACGTATCCAAGTCCAACGTCGTAAAGTGTCTGTAGCTTGCGCTGAATCTTGGGAAGTCCGTCAAAGAAGGGTATTCCCTCCTCGACTGTCATATCAAGCACATCAAAGATATTTTTGCCCTTGTATTTTACCTCAAGGGTATCGCGGTTGTATCTCTTTCCCTTGCAGACGTCGCAGGTCACATAAACGTCAGGCAAGAAGTGCATCTCGATGCACTTTACGCCGTCGCCCTCGCAGGCTTCGCATCTGCCGCCCTTTACGTTAAAGGAAAATCTGCCTGCACTATAACCCTTCGCCTTTGCATCCTTGGTCTGCGCAAAAAGGTCGCGTATGTCCGTGAACAGCCCCGTGTATGTTGCAGGGTTTGAGCGCGGCGTACGTCCTATAGGGCTCTGATCTATACAAATGACCTTGTCAAGTTTTTCAAGTCCTTCAACCCCATTGTTCTTGCCCGGATAAGAAATAGCGCGGTTGAGTTCGTGCGCGAGCTTGGGATAAATTATGCCGTTTACAAGCGAGGATTTACCCGAGCCCGAAACACCCGTCACGCAAACGAATTTGCCAAGCGGAATATCCACGTCAATACATTTAAGATTATTGTGACAAGCGCCCTTGACGGTCAGAAAATTACCGTTGCCCTCGCGTCTGCTTTGGGGAATTTCTATCTTTTTTCTGCCCGACAGATATGCGCCTGTGATAGACTGGGGATTGTTTTTTACCTCGTCGGGAGTACCCGCGGCGACCACGTGACCGCCGTGGATTCCCGCGCCGGGGCCAATGTCAACTATATAATCCGACTCCTCCATAGTCTCCTCGTCGTGCTCAACTACGATAACTGTATTTCCTATATCGCGTAAGCGTTTGAGCGTTGCTATGAGCTTGGAGTTATCTCTCTGATGGAGTCCGATACTTGGCTCGTCAAGTATATAAAGCACGCCAACAAGAGATGATCCTATCTGTGTGGCAAGTCTTATTCTCTGCGCTTCACCTCCCGAGAGTGTTCCCGCTTTACGCGAGAGTGTGAGATACTCGAGTCCAACGCTGACAAGGAAGCCAAGCCTTGCTCTTATCTCCTTGAGTATCTCGCGGGATATTTCCTGCTCGGTCTCAGTCAGGGTGAGGTTATTTACAAACTCAAGCTCCTTTTCAACCGACATTGTGCAGAACTCGTGCAGATTTATGCCGCCGACAGTCACCGCAAGCGAAAGCGGGTTGAGTCTTTGTCCATGGCAGTACGCACAGGGTGCTTCTTCAACAAACTGCTCGTAATATTCCGCAGCCATACCCATTGCCATTCTCTGCTCGATCATGGGGATTACGCCGTCAAACGATGCAAGACGTCTGTGCGCCTCGCCGCCGAAATATCTTACGACGTCGTATTTTTCCACGCCGCTTCCGTACATCAGTACGTCATAAGCCTTATCCGAAAAGTCCTTTACTGGAGTGTTGAGGTCAAATCCAAATTTTTCACCGACCGCCGAGAAAAGCGGTCCGTTCCAACTCTCGTCCTCAAGGCTCTTGAATCCGTTTACGTTTATCGCACCCTCGCGCAGTGACAAAGACTTATCAGGTATAACCCTATCCAGCGCGATTCGTCTTGTGTCGCCAAGTCCCGAACAGTGTGGGCAAGCTCCCTGCGGGTTGTTAAATGAGAACATTCTCGGCTCAAGCTCGCCGACGGATATACCGTGCTCCTCGCAGGCATAAGACTGCGAAAAGCTCAATTCCTCGCCCTCGCTACCGTCTCTGGGAAGCGTGACGACGAGCAGATGTCCGTCTGCCGCCGAAAGCGCGCTCTCTACAGAATCAGCAAGACGCGAGCGTATTCCGTCCTTCATAACAAGACGGTCAACCACTATCTCTATGGAATGCTTTTTGTTCTTGTCAAGCTTTATTTCTTCGGACAAGTCGTAAATACTGCCATCAATTCTCACACGCGCATATCCGCTCTTTTTTGCGTCGGACAGCACCTTTTCGTGCATTCCCTTTTGCGCTCGAACAACGGGTGCGAGTATCATAAATCTCTCACCATCGGGGAGTGCTGTCACGCGCTCAATTATCTGGTCAACGCTCTGCTGTCTTATCTCCTTGCCGCAGACAGGACAGTGTGGCACGCCAATTCTGGCATAGAGCAAACGCAGATAGTCGTATATTTCAGTCACCGTTCCGACTGTGGAACGGGGGTTTTTCGACGTTGTTTTCTGGTCTATGGAGATTGACGGAGAAAGTCCTTCAATAATATCCACGTCGGGCTTGTCCAGCTGACCGAGAAACATTCTCGCATAGCTCGAGAGTGACTCCACAAATCGTCTGTGTCCTTCGGCGTAGACCGTGTCAAAGGCAAGCGACGACTTGCCGCTTCCCGACAGTCCCGAAAGCACAACGAGCTTGTCACGCGGTATATCCACGTCAATATTTTTGAGGTTGTGTACCCTCGCTCCTCTTATAGTAATCTGTTTTGCCATTATTCTTCCCTTATTCTCTTTATCTCGTCACGCAGGTATGCCGCGCGCTCGAAGTCGAGCTTGCGAGCGGCGTTCTTCATCTCCACCGTCATTGATGCGATGAGCTTATCCTTTTCCTGCGCTGTCATCTTCTTTGATTTAGTCTGTTTCTTCTTGGAGGTATCCTCTGTGGCGCCGATATCGATAATGTCGCGCACTCCCTTGATAATGGTCTTTGGCACTATGCCGTGCGCTTCGTTGTACGCCTTCTGTATACTACGGCGGCGCTCGGTCTCGCGTATCGCGCCCGCCATTGAATTGGTTATACTGTCCGCGTACATTATGACCTTTCCACTGGCATTTCTCGCCGCGCGTCCTATGGTCTGAATGAGTGACCGCTCCGCACGCAAGAATCCCTCCTTGTCCGCGTCAAGAATCGCTACAAGCGACACCTCGGGAATGTCAAGTCCCTCGCGGAGCAGATTTATTCCAACGAGAACGTCAAAAACTCCAAGACGTAAATCTCGGATTATCTCCATTCTCTCCATTGTGTCCACGTTATGATGAATATATCTGACCTTAATTTCATTGCTTTCAAGATATTCGGTAAGGTCCTCCGCCATCTTTTTCGTAAGAGTGGTGACAAGCACCCTCTCACCCTTTTGGGTGCGCTCGCGTATCTCTCCCATAAGGTCGTCAATCTGACCCTCAATGGGACGCACCTCGAGCTCGGGGTCAACAAGTCCCGTTGGGCGAATTATCTGCTCAACGGTCTGTTCCGAGTGTATGTTTTCATAGTCTCCGGGCGTTGCGGAGACGAATATCGCCTGATTTATTTTTGACTCAAACTCCTCAAAATAAAGCGGTCGGTTGTCGTATGCCGATGGAAGTCTGAATCCGTAGTCGATAAGGTTTTTCTTTCTTGCGGTGTCTCCTCCGCTCATTCCCCTTGCCTGCGGCAGAGTCACGTGCGACTCATCCACAAACATAATAAAGTCATCGGGAAAATAGTCGAGAAGCGTATATGGTGTCGAGCCCGCCGGGCGACGCGCAAGAACTCGCGAGTAGTTTTCAACTCCTGAGCAAAAGCCTATCTCTTTTAGCATCTCCATATCGTATTTGACGCGTTCCTTTATTCTCTGCGCCTCGATAAGCTTATTCTCGGACTCAAAATACTCTACGCGGTCGTACATTTCATTCATTATATCCGCTATCGCCGCCTCGCGCTTTTCGTCGGATACGGCATAGTGAGTTGCGGGGTAAATTGCAACGTAGGAAAGCAGTCGCACAAGCTCTCCCGTCACGATATTCACCTCGGATATTCTGTCGATTTCGTCGTCAAAAAATTCAATTCTTATAGCTTTGTCGTCCATATTTGCGGGGATTATCTCAAGAGTATCCCCACGGACGCGGAAGCTGTCTCGCGTAAGGCTCATATCGTTTCTCGTATAGCTGATAGCCACCAGTCTCTGTATGAGCTCCTCACGCGACATTATCATTCCCGGGCGGAGAGCCAACACAAGTCCCTTGTACTCATCGGGCTCACCAAGTGAATATATGCACGACACAGAGGCTACGATAATGACGTCCCTTCTCTCGAAAAGAGCGCTCGTAGCCGAATGGCGAAGTCTGTCTATTTCGTCGTTGATAAGCGCGTCCTTCTCGATATACATATCTTTACCGGGGATGTACGCCTCGGGCTGATAGTAATCGTAATAAGACACGAAATACTCAACTGCGTTATCGGGGAAAAACTCCCGAAATTCCGAGCAGAGCTGTGCCGCAAGTGTTTTGTTGTGCGCAAGCACCAGGGTGGGCTTGTTGACCTGTGCTATAACGTTTGCCATAGTAAAGGTCTTACCCGAACCCGTGACGCCCAAAAGGGTCTGCATACGCTTGCCCTCTAGAATGCCGCGCACCAGTCCCTCAATAGCCTCGGGCTGATCGCCCGAGGCTTGATATTCACTTTTAAGAATGAATTTTTCCATACTTTTAGTGTTCTCTTTTTTTGTAAAATTATTCTGCTGCTTCCTCTGTTGCTTCTGCCTCAACCTCAACGGGAGCGTCTTCTGTCTTCTTTGATGCCTTTATGTAAGCAACGAGAGAAAGAGCGAAGGAGAGTATTGTGAGAACGAGTACAACTACACCTGCTATGGTAAGGATAATGCTGAAGATAGTGTTGGATGCGTCGAGAATAAGGGGAAGGAAAGCAAGAAGAATAGCGCCGATAAGTATTCTGAGCCATTCCTTGGAGAGCTGCTCCTTCTTGGAGGGCGCGATGATGATTCTGATAATGGGGAGAACGATAAGGTAAACCGCCAAAAGAATGTTAATGATAAGAGCAAGCATACCGCCGTGCTTAATTATCAAAAGGACACCGAGAGCTATTGCGATAGCAGAAACGATAGTATCGAACAAGCCGCCCTTTTCCTTGTGAACGAGGTTTACGACACCTCTGATAAGGGGAGCAATGTTAGTTGCAACAATGATGATACCCGCAATAATAAGCACCCATTTGATAATGGTATCCGCGCCAAGAGTTGCGAGGAACAAAAGAAGTCCACCGAAGATAAGTCCGAATACAAGCGAGATGATAATCTCAGCAAGTACGCTCTTTTTTGTCTTTGTAGCCATGTTGTTTAATTCCTTTCTTGTATTAGTGTAAGGTTTTCATATAAGCCAAAGCATTGGGGTGAATACTTCCCTCGAGAGCTGAAAGCTCGCCCTTTGCTATAACTTCTCGGATTTTTGTCGAGCTTATGCCGTCAAAGCTCGGGGCTGCAGGCATAAGGAGCGCTTGAGCGCGGGGGTTATGCTCGCGGTTATATTTGGCGTGTATCATTTCGTATTCAAAATCGCGGGAGTTTCGCACGCCGCGCACCACCGCAACTATATTATATGCATCGCAAAAGTCAATAAGCATCCCGCTCCACATCACCGCCTCGGCATTTGGAATATGGGATATTGAGAGGCGCACAAGCTCAAGTCTCTCTTCGGGTGTGAACATATACTGCGTTTTTGAGGAGAGACGGCTGTCGTGCTCTGCCGAGTCGTTATTCATTACCGCGACGTATATTTTTTCAAACATAGGGGCGGCGCGCTCAATTATGTTTACGTGACCCAGCGTTATGGGATCAAAGCTGCCCGGTATCAGTGCATTCATACTGTCTATCCTTTCTCACTTATTTCTTATGCCTATAAGCGTGATGTTTGCCACGCCGAATTTTTTGTGCTTGAGCACCTCGAAAACATCTCTTGCCTCGGGGCAGGATTCAAAGATATCCTCTTCCTCACTCTCACAAGCGATTATGCTCGTGGGCTTGAGAAGTCCTGCATCGTAAAGACTTTTCGCACTTTGCGCCGCGCAGCGAAGCGCATACGGCGGGTCGATAAAAACTATATCGTATTTTTTTCTGTTCCTCACCGCACGGATAAAATCCGTCATGTCCGAGCAGATAACGCTCGCGCCGTCAAGCAGCTTGGTCTTTATAATATTTTCGTCAATAATTTTGGTCGCTTGCTTGGACTTATCCACCATTGTTGCGCTGTTTGCTCCGCGCGACAGAGCCTCAAGCCCGAGCTGACCCGAGCCCGCGTAAAGATCCAGCACGTCTCTGCCCTCAATGTCAAACTGAAGCATAGAGAACAGCGCCTCCTTGCATCTTTCGGACGTGGGTCTGGTCGCGTCTCCCTCAAGAGTTTTAAGTTTTACGCCCCTCGCCTTGCCCGTGATTATTCTCATCATAACAATCTCCACCTCGCCGCTTGCAGCGGCACAAATAATAATCAATGAATTTTGCCTTAAGGCGAAATTCATGCGTAAAGCAGTTGATTTACCTGTTAGTAAGAAGTAGCTTTCACGCTGTACACTTATTTTTTGCCTTTATCAAAATATTCTCTTATATTTTTCGCCAACGTATCGGTAATTCCCGAAACCTGAGTCAGCTCCTCAACACTTGCCCGCTCAACTCCCGCAAGTCCGCCAAATGTCTTGAGCAGAAGCTTTGCCTTGGCGTCACCGATGCCCTTTATCTTAGTCAACGAGGACTTTGTGAGCGTCTTGCGCTTTGCGCTATCCATTTTGGATACCGTATATCTGTGGACTTCCTCTTGTATCTTATAGATAAACACGAACACCGCGTTCTCGCGGGAGATATTTATCTCCTCGTTTTCGGTGCAGAGAGCGCGGGTCTTGTGGAACTCGTCCTTAACCATACCGAAAACAGCTATATGCTCCATTCCACGCTCTCGCAAAAGCTCCTTGACAGTCGAGACGTGTCCGCGTCCTCCGTCAAGCAGAATAAGGTCGGGCAGGTGGGAAAACGAGCCGTCCTCGTCCGACAGATGCGACAGCCTGCGGTCTATGACCTGCCGCATTGACGCATAGTCGTCGGTAGTATTTCCAAGCCCTTTTATCTTGAAGCTTCGGTAGTCCGATCTCTTAAACGCACGTCCCTCGGTCACTATCATACCCGCTGTGATATGCTCTTTTCCAAGGTTGGATATATCGTAAGCCTCAATTCTCTCGGGGTAAGTCTCAAGACACAAAAGCTCCGAGAGGCGCAAAAGCACTTTTTCGTCCTTTTCATTTTCAATTTTATATAGCTTTGCCTGCTCCGCGGCGTTATCTCTCGCCATATCGCAGAGCATTTTCGCATCTCCCCTCTCGGGAGTTCTTATTTTTACTCGGTGGCCCGAGCGCTCCGACAGATAATCCGAAAGCATTTCTCTCTCATCGTCCTCAAGCTCAAACGAAATGAGAATACTTTTGGGTATATACTCGCGTCTGAGATAATGCTCGCATATAAATGAGCTGATATTTCCCTCGTCGACAATTCTGTCCGCGCCAAAGGTGTAGTCACTCTTGTCGCTCACTGCGCCGTTTCGTATATAAAGCACAGATATTGCCGTGCAGACGTCATCAGAATAAAGAGATATTATGTCGTGCTCGGTGTCGGGTGATGCCACTACCTTTTGCTTTTGGCTAAGTCTGTCAAGCGCGGCTATGGTGTCGCGGCACTTTGCCGCCGCCTCATATCTTTCACGCTCGGCGTATTCATACATTTTTTCTGTCAGCTCTCTTTTGACCTCACTCGTATTACCTCGCAATACATCGGTTGCATATCTTATCTTTTCTGCATATTCTTCGGGGGTTATATTTCCCGTACAGACACCGCAGCAGCGTCCTATCTGATAGTATATGCATGGTCTTTCCTTGCCTATATCCTTTGGAAATTTTCTTTTGCAGGTGGGGAGTCCAAGAGTTGCGGACAACGTATTTATCACGGAATACACCGTGGAAACTCCCGAATAAGGGCCGAAGTATTTCCCCCTGTCGTTGTCCCTCTTTCGTGTCATAGTCAACACGGGATATTCGATCTCGGGTATTTTTATATACGGGTAGGATTTTGCGACCTTGAGCTTTATATTGTATTTTGGGCTGTACTGCTTTATAAGTGTGTTTTCAAGCGTCAGCGCCTCAATTTCAGTATCACAGACATAATAGTCAAAATCCTTGACCTGTGACACCATTTTTGCGGTTTTTGCGTTTTTTTCGCCCTGACGGAAATATTGCGTCACTCTGTTTTTGAGCTTGCGGGACTTACCGACGTAAATAACACCACCTGCTCCCTTCATAATGTATACGCCGGGGCGCATAGGCAGAGTATTGGCTTTTTCAAGAAGATTTTTCATATTATCTCTTGGCTGTTGCATAATACTCCTCCTAAAAATCAAAATAAAAATGGCACGGCTATGCTAAAGCAATCCGTGCCATTTTTATTTTACATGATTATTCGTTAAATCCCGAAGCTACGAGTGCTGCGAGTCCGTTAAGAGCGGCCTCCTCGTCCTGTCCGTCGGCAATAAGGGTAATTGTCATTCCCTTTGCGATGCCAAGAGAGAGAATTCCAAGCAAGCTCTTTGCGTTTACCTTGCGGTCATCCTTCTCCACGTATATAGAACATTTATAGCAATTCGCCTTCTGAATGAAAAATGTTGCGGGTCTTGCGTGCAGACCGCTGTCGTTTATTATAACAACTTCACGAGTTTTCATATATTTACTCCCCTATCGGCAGGCGCCAAGGCACTCTGCTCCTGATTTTTTCTTGTGTACTCCAA
This sequence comes from Eubacteriales bacterium, assembly GCA_045659745.1. Lineage (GTDB taxonomy): Bacteria > Bacillota > Clostridia > Oscillospirales > CAG-272 > SVTX01. The sequence goes on along the minus strand of JAZRCL010000089.1, from coordinate 42,477 downwards.
TCCCGCAAAAGCTAGGATTACAGTTTTAACCATAATAAGTATAGCAAAAAAACATCGTAAAATCAAGAGACAATATAGAGTAAATTTGCACATATCGAGTGCATTATTTTTGTCATAATGCACAAAAATATGCTTTCTAAACGAAAATCAAGTATTGGCACGAGGGAAATTTCAATTTCCCTTCTTGTCTATAAATTGCTTTACGGTTATTGTGAATTCAGTATCGTCAGTATATACGTCTATTTTACTGCCGACAGTCAGATTTAAGTCATCAAGGACATAGAAATTTCCCTCGCGACTTTTTTTGACGTTTCCATTAAGCCTGAGACTACCCTCAAGGTTCACTTGTTCGTATAAATCCGAATTATTCTCATCGGATACGGTTATGCTCTTGTAAACGTATCCCAAAAGCTCGCCCGATGAGCTGATATATACCTCTTCCCCATTGGAAAGGTATTTTGCAAGTGACTCATAGTCCTCACACTCAAAAACAACGGTATAAACAGGCTTGGTCTGATTTTTGTCTTTTTTCATATTCTGCCACATCTTATATGCTACAGATGCCAGGAGTATTACCACCAAAAGAATAATGAAAATGTCAAGCACGTTAAATGAAAATCTTTTTTTCGTATTGTTACTCATCAATTTCCACCTCCTCGGCTTATTTCAACGATGGCAGCGTCAAATCCGTCCTCTTCAATGCGAAGCGAATATTGTGCTCCTACGGCAATCCTGTTTTCTTCAATACTGAATCCCTCGCCCTTCCTATATTTAGATGATACGGAAACGTCAAGAGTTATCTGCTTTTTGCCGTCCGCTCCCTTAATAACGGTTGCGTTGGTTATTTTGCCAAAATAATATGTATTAGCGTCGCAGTCAAGATATATGTCCTTGTCCTTGAGTGCATCGGGATTGGATATTTCGTCAGTGTTCGATATAAGCAGTGTGTACTGAATATTTACGTCTTTATAGCTGCCGGTATAGTTCTTAAAAACAAAGTATGCGCCAACAACAAGAGCCGCAACTATCAGGATTATCACTAAAGAGACAATTATGTCAAGCGCAAGCGGCACGCTCCTCTTTTGATCGGGGGATTTTTTATTCTGCTTGCCCCTTGTCTTTTTTTCATTTATCAGGAAATCTCCCTTATCCAAGCTGTCAGTCACGATGTGCTTTCCACCGAACTTGTCTATGTCTGCGTGCTTGAGGTTCTTTCTCTCCTCGGGAGACATGTTTTTGTTGTCTGTCATTTGAGCAATTCCTTTCGTTTTATCTTAATGGAATTTAACGTTTACGTCTATTCTGTCGGGCTCGCTTGTCGAACCTATAACCTTTCGCTCGTCACGGACTCTGCCAAGTCTCACGTATCCGCAAAGAAGCGCAGTCATCATCCAGAACAGGTAGAAAATTCTCATATCTTCCCACAAATTTGTGACTGTTCCCAGCATCAGCGCAGTAACCAGACCGCAACTGAGCGCAACGACTGTTCTACGAACCTTTCTGTCCGTGCATGCAAGTATGTATCCAATAGCATTTTTGAATACCCACGCAAAGAACAGACAAAACGCCACAAGTCCTCCTATACCCGACCAGCAAATTATCTGCATATAAAGGTTAGCTGCAGATGTTGCTCCGTCTGTGGCCTGAGTTGCGTACGGGTAGAACATCTCTGAAAATGCGTGATCTCCAACACCTATACCGTGGAGATTCCCGTTTTTCAACATATTCCATACACTCTCATTGAGCTCACCTCTTATTGCGGCGTCGGGATGATTTACGGGTCTGAAGCCTTCAAACATGTATATTGCCTTATCTGTAAGTCTTTCAGGTACAAACGAGAATACAAGGCTTACTGCTATGCAGGCAATAATAAATATTATCAGAAGCGTGGCAAAGGATTTTCTGCTGTGGAGTATGCAGTATATCAAAAGTCCGATGCATATTGCAAGAAGTGACTCGTACGTTCCGTATATAAACGACATTGCAATCGCCGCGCAGAAGCCAACAAGCGACAGAGTAATTCCCGACACACTCTTTTTAGCGCATGCCTTGCAAAAAAGTATCGGGCAAATCAGACAGGCTATTATTCCAAAATTAGACGCGCTATCCGCTATGTAGAATATCTTTTGTGATATCATATACGATATGCTGCTCTGAGCATGTCTTATAGTGTCCTCAACCACTGATAACACTATGTCAAACGCGCCCATGAAGACCAATACGCCAAACGATACCATCAGAGCTTTAAGACAGGTATTGAGCTTTTTCTCGTTTCTCATCAGGTTGTAAGTGATGTAAAATCCGCCTATTACCAGTATCACGGCATATACACCGTCGCCAAAGGTCTGCCAACCACCTGCTGTAAACGATGAAGCAATTATCATAAATATACAGAAAAATGAAAGTACTATTCCCTCGGTAGATCGAACGCCCACGCGTTTACCGCTACACACCTTAATAAAATATGAAGCGCACGTCACGCAAACGAGTATCGGGAATATAAACTGTAATTCCTTTGTGTACTGCAAAAACGGTACCGTCACAGCTATCATCATTACTCCCGACTCAGGGTGCGACATAATTACCAAAAGAAGAATTACAGCCAGGAATAAGAGCGGCACTGTAAGAGTTGGCACAAAATATGTAATAGCACCAAGGCTGGCACCCACCGTGGCGATTATTATCTTTAACCAGTATGCGCCAATTCTTTTTTTCGTGACCAGCTTTTCATCGGGGATCATCAAAAATTCTCTCACAAGCTTTCCAAGGAACATGCTTGACGATGCTATCTCAGTAATGGATTTTTGAGATATCAGCAACGGCACAGAAAGCAGCACTACCGCCAAAGGAACACCAAGCTCCATTATTATGTCGGCATCCGCCTTTTCGATAAACATCAAGGCATACCTTGCAAACATAGCGGTAACACCGTAAGCCATAAACAGCACCCCGTAAACGCTCACGGACATTGAAAGCATAAGTGACGTCAGCTTTTGGAAAAATCTTGCCACCCTGCTCTTTGAAAAGAAGATATTTATTGACGTAAACACTTTTGACGAGCGTCCTAGATTTTTCTCCTGAGCCATGCGACGGACATGACTGTTTTCACAGGACATATCGTTCTGTACAAAGAACCGTCCAACTCTGCTCATATGTATCAGTGACATCAGAAAAGCTATGATCTTATTATAAATTCTACCTAGAAAAAATCGGGACTCTTTTTCATCGGAATTAAATACTCGCTTCTGACTATCCATAAATATCCTCCTTTCCAATTAGTTTTAGTCAATTTTTTCAAGCAGATCAGGTCTGTTCTGCTGAGTCAACGCTTTGGCGGTCTCATCTCGCCATTTGTCTATATTGGCGTGATGTCCCGATATAAGCACGTCGGGAACCTTTACGCCGTGAAACTCATAAGGTCTTGTGTATTGCGGATACTCAAGCATTCCCGAGGAAATGCTTTCTTTTTCGTGACACTCGGGGTCGGACAGTACTCCGTCCACAAGTCTCGCCACACAGTCAACGAGTATACAAGCAGGGATCTCACCACCTGTAAGCACGTAATCTCCTATGGATATCTCCTCGTCAACTATTTCGTCAATAATTCGTCTGTCAACTCCCTCGTAATGTCCGCAAAGAATAATGAGGTTGTCAATTTGCGAAAGCTCCTCGGCTTTTTTCTGCGTCAGAACTCTTCCCGCGGGTGACATATACACCACGCGGCGCGTCTTGCACTCAATCCCTTCTGCTTTCTGATTTTCAAGAATAGCCGAGTAGCAGTTATATATCGGAGGCGCCATCATAAGCATTCCCTTGCCACCGCCATAGGGGGTGTCGTCAACTCTGCGATGCTTGTCCTCGGAATAGTCGCGGATATTGTGGAGTCTGACGTCTATAAAATTGTTTTTTCTCGCCCGACCGATTATACTCTCCGAGAGAATATAATCCACCATATCGGGAAAAAGCGTCATAATATCAAATCTCATAGCTACTCCGATCAATCGTAAAGCATTCCGGGGATGACCTCAACGTACACGCCCTTTTCTATGTCAGTTCTCTTGACAAATTCCTTTACGGCGGGCATCATTCTCTCACCGTCGGGAGTTTTTACAACGTATATGTCCGACGCGCCCTTGTTCTGGACGTCGATTATCTGACCGTAGACCGTGCCGCTTATATTATCAATAACGTCAAGTCCGATAAGGTCGGCGATAAAATAGCTGCCCTCGGGGAGCTTGAAGTCTTTTCTTGCCGCATAAACGGTAGTGTTTTTTAGCGCGATAGCCTTGTCCATATCGTCAACGCCATCAAGTCTTGCTATTACGAAATTCTTAAACACGGATGCTTTGAGCACCTTTACTGCACGATAATCCGTTCCCTCGCGAAAATATATCTTCTTAAACGACGCGAGAATATTCGGCGTGTCACAAAGAGACTCCAGCTTTACGTCTCCGTTTACTCCGTGTGTGTTTATGATAATACCGCATTCAAGATAATTATTTTTCTTCATTTTCCTGTTCTTACCCTTAATTTGATTATAAATATAGTAATACAGAGTAATTATAGCATAACTTATAGAAAAATGCAACCTAAAAGCCAAAATTTTTCACAGAATACGTAATAATCAGTCATTACGAAAAAATTTACAATTAGGTATTGAATTTCCCCTTTTATTGTTGTAAAATAATGTGAAAGAAAAAATGTATTCAAAGAAAGGAATTTTTAGCTATGCCAATGGAAATAATCACCACGGTGATAATGGTACTTGCAATAGGCGCTATGTTCTTCTTTATGTGGCGTTCCAACAAAAAGCAGGAAAAGCAGACCAAGGACATGCTTTCCAACCTTCAGGTAGGCGATGAGATCACCACTATCGGCGGTATTATCGGTAAGGTTGTAAGCATCAAGGAGGAGACTTGTGTTATCGAGACCTCCCGTGACTGCACCAAGATCCGTATTCTCAAGAGCTCTGTAAGCCGCGTTGACGTTAAGGCTGAGGACTCCATCGACTGATTGTCTCTGAAAAGAATAAAAAAGCCTTCGAGTACATATATTTTACCAGAGTTGTGGAAAATATATATTCGGAGGTTTTTTTATGGACACAAAAAGAAAACATTCCGCGCACCGCGGCAGACATAGTGAAAATGAAAACGACGTATCTCTTATTACCGCAATCAGGGCATGCACCTGCGGACTGCTGGTATCATTTGCAGCGGCTGTTTTAATGTTAAGTATTCTTGCGGTTTTTGCGCTCACAAGACCCGACCCCGAGGGATTTTTGCTCCCCATCGCGTCATTTTTGTGCTTCCCTAGCGCGATTTTCGGGGGATTTATGAGCTGTAAATTATACCGCGGCAGTCCCGTGCTCTGCGGTGTGATATTTGCCCTTATGAACATCGTGGTTTCTATGGTGCTATATCCCCTGCTTCCCTCAACCAACGCGGGCTCGCTCTCGACTCTCTGGTTTTTTGCATTGCGAGGGCTTCTCATTCTCTGTTGTGCAGCAGGCTCATTTTTGGGAGCAAAATCCTTATCAAGCTCAGGCAAAAGACGCCGCAGAAGAAGATAATAAATCAGATAACGTAGGGCGGGGGCTTGCTCCCGCCGCAAACAAATAATTAACCCCGACAGATTTTTTAGTCTGTCGGGGTTTTCACTCTGTTTGACAAATTGGAATTTGTTTATGTAAGCCAAAAACCTAAAGCATCTTCGTAATCGATGTTTATATTTGGTACATTTTCAATCCACGCAATGAGAAAAGTAATCTTTTCTATCGTTCTATCTAAAAGAACAAAGGAAAAACCAAAATTGTCTTCAGATTGCCACACGTCATATCCTTTGTATTGCTCGTCTTGATGGAAACAGTCATCGTTCATATCAAACGAACCAATACCTACAGACCACTTGCCAATAGTGTTAGTAAGCGATTTTGTGTGTTCATCCGAGCATTGAAAACGCAAACCGCCCTCGGAAAATACAACATTGTATTGTTTGTTTATTTCCAAAAGATTGATGTCTATATCCAAAGCATAGTTGGTCTCTGTGGTAATATCATAATACGGAATATCGTAGCTGTTTTTCCGAATACTGAAAGGAATTTTACTCTTCCCAAAACATACGCTAAACTCACCAACTGGACACGAAATCCCTGTTATATTTTCATAAATATATTGTTCCATAAGATAACTCCTTTCGCCGTCGATTGATTTTACTTTTCGTCAAATTCTTATTTATCATTCCGTTTTTCCGTCGGGTTCGCCCTTTTGTTGCAAATACATAATGGAGATGTAGGGCGGGGGTTTACTCCCGCCGTTTCATCAAAACGAAATTCTCTTTTCGGCGGGAGCAAGCCCCCGCCCTACAGTTTTTCGGTTGTTTATTTTCAATAAAAATGAGCCTTTTCATTTCACCGCATGGTAAAAATCAAGTGAATCAAAGCTTCTGCCAAGGTGCGAGGTGACGTAGGTTTCGGCAAGCTTTGCAAGCATTTCAAGCTCCCCGTCGTCCTTGATGTCAAACGAAAATGCCTTTTCGGGCGGAGCGCTCAGCACGTATTTAAGTGCAACAACTACCGACGATGTCATAGGACAAATAACACTCGCTTCCCTTACATCCTCAAAATCGCGGGAGATGTTTTTCACCTTATCCCCACGCTCCTTAAAGCAATCCGCGCACATTATACGTCCGCCGAGCACGTCAAGATACATATTATCGGCAATAACCGATTTGCAGTATTTGCAACAGGACACGTCGGGCATATATCCGGAAAGCGCCATAGCGCGAAGCTCAAAGGTTGCCTTGACAAGCGAGATTTTTTTCTTACCCTTGCCAAGCAAATACATTGAATTGAGCAGCAGTCGGAGTATGTCCTCACACTCGTCGGACTCATCGGTAAGCTCGTTTGCAACCTCGCACATATAAGTCGCCGCCGCAATACGCGCAATATCCTCCGAAAGACTGTAAAACGGGTCAAGCACCATTCCTCCGCGCAGCCAATACATTCCGTTCTTTTCGTATATTTCAAAGTTCCCGTATGTAAACAACTGCGAGAGCGACGCGGTCTTGCTTTCGGGCGAGCGAGATCCCTTTACAAGCACCCCAATTCGACCGCGGTTAGGGGTGATTATATTCAAAAATTTGTCGCTTCCCGTAGCGTCACTAACGCGCGTGACGACTCCGTCGGTCGCAAAAAGCATATTCACCCCTCCCCTCGTTAAATCTTATATTTATTCTTCTGTAAATCCAAAATCGGTAATGCCGCGCTGACTATCTCTCCAATTCTCTTTAACCTTTACCCAAAGGTTAAGATAGACCTTCATATCGAATATTTCTTCAAGATCGGCGCGCGCATAAGAACCGACTCTCTTGAGCTCCTCGCCGTTCTTGCCCACGATTATTCCCTTATGGGACGCCTTCTCGCAGAATATCTCCGCGCGGATACGGCAGAGCTTGCCCTCGACCTTAAACTCCTCAATCGCAACGGCGATTCCGTGAGGTATCTCCTTGTCGAGTGTACGGAGCAGCTTTTCACGAATTACCTCCGCCGCGACCTGACGCTCGGACTGGTCCGTTATCATATCCTCGGGGAAGAAAAAGTCTGATTCCGCAAGGAATTGCTCACATTCTGAGAGCAGCTCGTCAACCCCCTTACCGTTTTTAGCGCATATCGGAACTACCGCCTCAAAATTGTGCAGCGAAGCGTACGCGGCGATAGTCTCAGCTATCTGCTCGCGACGGTACATATCTATTTTATTAAGCGCAAGAATACAAGGAGTCTCTGTTCTCTTTACGTAGTCAATGACCTTTTTCTCAATGTCGCTCACGGGCTTTCCTGTGTCTGCGACGAGCACTACCGCGTCTGCATCCTGCATAGTGGAGTTTGCCGCCTTTACCATAAATGTACCGAGCGAATTTCTGGGTTTGAATATTCCGGGGGTATCAAGGAAAACGTACTGCTTGTCCTCTACCGTGTGGATACCCATTATTCTGTTTCTTGTGGTCTGGGGCTTTGACGAAACTATCGCCACCTTCTCACCCAAAATGTTATTCATAAGCGTGGATTTTCCCACGTTAGGTCTGCCTACTATTGCTATAAAAGCCGTCTTGCTCATTAGTCTTCCTCTCTTTGTTGCATTGTTTTATTCACGAACGCCTCGGCGTCCTTTTTTCGAATGTCTATAACCTCTCCCGTGCCCCCAAGATCAATAAGGTACACGTAGTCGGGCGACTCATCCATACTCGCACCGCCTACCCAGATTATATATCCCGTGTCACCCACGGGGTATTCGCGCTTTATGTATTTTTTGCCGTCTATCTTGTAGCTTATATCGGTATAGTTGTATTTTTGAAAATGTATCCAATCAACCTCAACACCCATATCGGATAAAAGAAATACGGTTTTCATAGATATATTCGTTTTATCGTCCACCCGGTTTCTTTTTTCCTCTATCGCCTCGGATATTGTCCTGACGTTAAATAATATCAAAAACACGAGCATACAGATTATAAACGTTATAAGCTTTGGATAGGTCTGCCACAGGCTCTGTCGACGCCTTGGCTTTTGCTTTTGCGCGCTGCTCTTTTGTTCTCTCGATGCGCGTCTTTCACTTGGTTTCAAGGTTTACACCTCCAAAATCATTTTACTCCAAGTCCTATTATGTTCATTATCTCGCTCTGGCGGGCGCGCATGTTCTTGTCGTCCTCCTCGCTTGTCTCGTGGTCGTAGCCAAGAAGATGAAGCATAGAGTGAACGCAAAGGAAAGCGACCTCTCGCTCAAAGGAATGTCCAAATTCCTCTGCCTGCTCCTGCGCTTTTTCAAGAGATATAACTATATCTCCAAGCATATTCATTATGTCGTCAACAGGCGGCTCATCGCTCTCACCGTCAAAGTCAAAAAGCGGGAACGAAAGCACATCCGTGGGTCTGTCTATCTGTCTGAACTTGTTGTTGAGTTCGCGGATGCCCTCATTGTCCGTAAAGGTCACGGACACCTCGCATATATTTCTGTAATCCTCAAAATCAAGAGTTGCTTCAACTGCCTCTCTTATAAGCATCTTGAGCTTGTAGGTTATGGAGATCTTGTCCTGTTCGTTCTCAAAATATATCTTAAGCTTCATTTTTCTGCTCATAATACTGTCCTCACTTTAGTCCTTTTTATTGTTTTTTTGGTTGTTCTGCTTTTTTGCGGCATATTTTTCATGTTGCTCACGCTCAAATTTCTCGTACGCAAGAATTATCTTTTGCACAAGCTTATGTCTTACTACGTCACGCTCAGAGAAATTATGAATTGCTATATCGTCAATTCCCGCAAGTATTTTTACCGCCATAGCAAGTCCGCTCTTTTGTCCCGATGGCAAGTCTGTCTGCGTCAGGTCGCCTGTTACAACCGCTTTGGAGTTGAAGCCCAGACGTGTCAGGAACATCTTCATCTGCTCGGGGGTGCAGTTCTGCGCCTCGTCGAGAATTATAAAGGAGTCGTCAAGGGTTCGTCCTCGCATATACGCAAGCGGAGCTATCTCAATTACGCCCTTCTCTACCTGCTTCTGATAATTCTCCGCGCCCATCATCTCGTAGAGCGCGTCATAAAGCGGGCGAAGATAAGGGTCTATCTTGCTCTGAAGGTCGCCGGGCAAAAATCCCAGCTTTTCACCTGCCTCAATCGCGGGGCGCGTCAGAATGATACGCGACACCTGCTTTTCGCGCAAAGCCTTAACCGCCATAGCAACGGCAAGAAAGGTCTTACCCGTTCCCGCAGGGCCCGTGCCTATCACGATAGTATTTTTCTGTATCGCGCGGACGTACTGCTTTTGTCCAACAGTCTTCGCCTTGATGGGCTTGCCCTTCATCGTCACGAAAATGCAGTCGTCTCCAAGAGACTCAAGCTCGCCTGCCTGACCTGCTGTGACCATATCACAGATGTATATAACGCTCTGCTCGTTTATATCCTCGTTATATTTTGCCATTTTCACAAGGTAAGCCACCGCGTCCGACGCCTGCTTTATTCTTCCGTCATCGTCGCCCGACACTATTATCGCGTCGTTTCCGTCGTCAGCCAACCTGTTGTTGAGGGTGACGCCAAACTTACGCTCTATCACCTTTGCATTTGCGTCAAAGCTACCGAATATCGCGGATACGATATTCTGTCCCTCTACCTTTATTACCTTACTGCTCATTCTTATCCTCACTTTCCTGCAAGTATAGCCGAGGAGGGTCGAACTCATACGGTTTTGGACGGAAAACGGTTGTATTAGCGGCGTCAAAAGCACTTGCAATATCATATATTGCTTCGTACTTTTTCCTTGCTACTCCTAACCATTTTCTCGTCCAAAACTGCGAAGCACCATTCGGCGTTGTAATTTTAGATGGATTTTGTCAAAGCGAGTCGATGCAATATACAATCTTGCAAGGCGAGCTTTGGCAAAAGACGCTAAAATGACTCGCCGCAGGGCGTATAAGTTCAACCCTCTTCGGCTATACCCACGTCAAACTCCACCGTCTCTGCTATATCCTCAATACAGACTATCACACACCGAAGCGCGAAAAAATCATCGTGTATTTCGGGCATTATCACCTTGCGCACAAGGATAGAGTCACCCGAAAGCTCTCCAAGCCTTTGAGATAACTCAAAGTATGCAAGCTCCTCTGCCTCGACTTGTGTGCGGATTGCGGTCTGTGTTTCATATTCAAGATATTTATGCGTGGTTTTGGACATAGGAAGTCTGCCTCCATCCAAAAAGCTATAACTGTCCACTATACTTATTTTATCATAAAGTGCATACGTTTTTCCACTGTTTTTCGAAATTTTTATCGAAAAATTGAAAAAATTTATATATTCGTCACAATATTCGTTGCCTGTATAGACTTTTTTCTCATATTCATACGGAATTTTTATGTAAAATTCCTCAGACGTCTGCGCGTAAACCTTGCCCTTGGCGCGCGTGACGCGATAGCCCTCGGTCTTACTATCGAAAATTCCGCTGACCAGCAGCTCGCCCTCATCGACAAAATCGCCGCCCGCGACTATGACGTTGCCCGCAAGCACCTGAACCTGCACTATCTGCCCCGCTTTTGATGCGACAAGATTTGCGGGGGCGTCGCTGTCCACGTGCTGCTGCTCATCGCTTATCTCACGCACCTCGACTGATGCGATATTTCCGTTTATATTGACGGATATCCAGGATATTTTGTCCGAGTCTATCAGCACCCTGTTTTGTATCTTGTCGGTATTAAGGCCGGGTATATAGCTGCCCTCGAAAAGCCCATAGTCATCAAGCATATCAAGTATGTGCTCGGTGGTGACGCTCTTGTTTCCCATAACGTCTATGCGCCAGATAAAATTCTGCATAAATATCACGAGAAACAGTGCGGCTAGTACCCCCATAATAAGTCCGTATCTGTGTCGGCGCGCGTGCAACCAGACAGGCAAGCCGCCCGTGTTTTTTACAGTTATCTCTATTCTCTCCTTTTCGCAAAGAGCCTTCAAAGCCTTGAGTCTCCCGAGCCGAAAAAGGAAGACCACTCCGCCCGTCGCGCGTCGCGCCTCCCCATACGGCAGATGGTATCTCATACACAGATTTATCAGGTCAAGCGCGCGTTCCCCCTCGGCAAAGACCTCGGCATATCCCAGACAATAATAGGTTATATTCATTCAAAATTCTCCAATTCTATGCTTTTTATAATACCCTTTATGACTATTCCCGATTGGTGAAATGAAGCGCACGTGAGCTTCTCCCCGCCTATAAACACGTCAAATACTTTGGCGCGTATTACCATTTCATTGTCGGAATATTTTAGTATTCTTTTACCTCCGAAAATATAAAGCTCCCGTCTGCCGCGCATCTCAAGTCTGAATTCGCCCTCGAGCAGATCGCACGGAAGCTGTGTTTTTGATACGACCACACGAAAAATGTTATTCCCCGCTTTTTTGCTCTCTGTATTCATATTTTCACCCTCCCAAAAATAAAATTAAGGTGATAAAGCCGTGGGGGTAAGGTGTATGCAAAAAACAGTTCTCAAAAAAACAGGCAGACGGGTGTCACCCTTGCCTATATTGGTGCTTTTTTTGCTCGTGCTGTTGCTAATCTCCCCCGCAGTTTCCTTTGAGTATATGAGGGGCTCGCTCAAACTATGCGTGCAAAGCCTTGTCCCCTCGCTTTTTCCCTTTATGATAATTTCGGATTTTCTGATTTCAAGCGACACTGGAAAAATTCTGAAAGCCCTGTTTTCAAGACCCTTGAGCTTTGTTTTCGGCACGTCGCGCGAGGGATCGTTTGCGGTTTTGCTGGGATTTTTATGCGGTTTCCCTATAGGAGCTAAAAGCGCGCTCAAGCTATACGAGGAAAACAAAATAAACCACACCGAGCTTAGTCACATAATGAGCTTTTGCAATATACCCTCTCCCGCATTTGTGTGCGGCGCGGTGGGACTGCTTTTTCAAAGCTCGCGTCTTGGAATAATTCTCTTTGTCTCGCTTATTTTGTCCTCGTGCATTTTGGGAATAACGGGTAGGTTTATATATAAATACAACCGCAAAGCCATCTTTGTATCGCAAAAAAACACCGACGCGGTGAATGCATTCACAGGCGCGGTGTCCTCGTCTGCGGCAGTTATGCTGACGGTGTGCGGATACGTGGTCTTTTTCTCGGTGCTTATCGGGTACGCTACCCGCCTGTGCGATATAATTGGCGCGCCGAAAATTATACCCGTGATACTTTCAGGATTGCTTGAAATATCAAACGGAATGTCCTTCGCGGCAGGGCTTGGCGGTAATATTTCGCCCATACTTGCGGCGTTTTTTGCGGGATTTTCGGGACTATCGGTCATTTTTCAGATAATATCGCTTGACCGCGGCAGACACATAAGAAAAAAAGCCTTTGTTCTCCAAAAGCTTTTGCAGGGTGTATTATGCGCGATTATATGTTTTATTTTGCTTAAATTTTTTTCCGTGTCCATCAGCCCGTCCGCCCCGACGTTGAGCGATATATCATTTGGAAGCTACGGACTCTATATCTGCATTTTGTTTTTTATAAGTGCGGCTCTACCGCTTCTGGCGATGGCGGTGCAGAAAAGGAAATAAACACAAAAGCACCTACGCATTTGCATAGGTGCTTTTGAGCTGGTAATCAGAATCGAACCTGTGACCGATGTTTGCGTAGCAAACTCGCGGCAGTGAGCGAGCATAGCGAGGGAACGTATGACGACGTTTGCGTAGCAAACTCGCGGCAGTGAGCGCAGCGAACGTATGTCGTCCTTACCCGATGTTTGCAAAGCAAACTCGATTAGTGAGCGAAGCGAACGTATAATGACGTGCTCTACCGACTGAGCCATATATAAACACAAAAGCACCTACGCATTCGCATAGGTGCTTTGGAGCTGGTAATCAGAATCGAACTGATGACCTCGTCATTACCAATGACGTGCTCTACCGACTGAGCCATACCAGCGAAGTATGAGTGGTGTGGCGCAACGAGGTAGCGCGAAACCACCGAAGGTGGTGAAACTACCGACTGAGCCATACCAGCATGCCGCTTTGTGACGACTCGTGTATTATATCAAATAAAATTGCGTTTGTCAAGGGCTTTTGAAAAATTTTTCGGATTTTTCAAAAGCCCTTAACTTTGCATTTTGTTTTTATACGCTAAACCACAGTATTACGAACAAAACTTGCCCAACTATTTTACGTTTTTTTCTTAATTTTATTTATTTTCAGAAGACCAATAGTGATACCTGTTCCAATAAAAACAACCACACCAACAATTATAAATATTGTAGATATGAGCTGATGAGTTTTTGCGTTGTGTATAACAATTTCTTCACCGTCTGGCGTAATTTTAACTAATTGAGAATAGCCCACAGATTCAAAATATATAACCTCATTATTTCTTTTTAAAATATACTCGTTTTCTCCAACAGTTCGTTTATCTTCGAAAATATGGTTTTGCCAATATCTTGAATTTTCTCGTGTTTCGTGAATTTCAACACCGCCTACTATTTCGCCGTCAAAGTTAATTGCAATAGCTACTCCTCCACGAACAGAACATACATATAATAATTCACCGATTATATCAATCCCGAAATTTCCAGCATTTCGAAAACTATAGCCATATTTAAACTCACCATCACTCGAATAAACACATATCGTTTTACTTGTTAGATTGCTATAACCAATAGCAACGGTTCCGTCTTCTGCAACGTCAAAACAATGTATATTCCGCTTCGGCGGTTCTTCTGTAAACATTGTCATGCTTACATTCTCAACGATATCAGCAACTTTTTCTTCGGATAAAGGCGATGTCGAAAAACCCGTGTCTTCTGCAAATACCGTTATGGAGCCAGCAGTTAACAAAAACAATATCAGTATAACTACAGCAATTCTTTTTATTCCCCTTTTCATACTTACCCCTTTCTTTTTTACCTGCTTCAATGTTGCTTATCCTCCACTTTAATTATACCATATTTCCCCAATCTTGTCAACACACACCTACCTCGAACATTTTTGAATATATATCTCCAAATCTCTTGCAAACTCCAGCGTTCTATGGTATAATAAAACTACAAATACAACAAACACCAAGGAGGCAAATATATGGATCTTTCCGCTTTGTTCAAAATAGGCTACGGTCTTTACGTTGTGACCGTCAACGACGGCGTCAAGGACACAGGCTGTATCCTCAACTCCATAATGCAGGTCACAGGATCGCCAGCGAGAGTTGCAGTGACTATAAACAAGTCAAACTACACATACGAGGTCGTAAAAAACACGGGCAAAATGAACGTAAACTGCCTTACAGTGGACGCACCATTTTCCGTCTTTGAAAAATTCGGTTTCAAGAGCGGCAGAAACACGGACAAGCTCGGTGGCGAGTTCCTTCCCCGCTCAAAGAACGGTCTTGGCTATCTGACAAAATATATAAACGCGTACATTTCCCTCGAAACCGAGAAGTTTATCGACCTTGACACGCACGTTATGTTTATCTGCAAGGTGGTTGACGCTCAGGTGATATCCAAAGCCGAGACTATGACGTACAGCTACTATCATGCAAACGTCAAGCCAAAGCCCCAGAAGCCCAAGACAAAGGGATACGTGTGCAAGATATGCGGATATATTTACGAGGGCGACCCGCTCCCCAAGGACTTTATCTGTCCTCTCTGCAAGCACCCTGCGTCCGATTTTGAACCGATTGAATAAAACGCAATATTAAATTCTCGGGCATCCTGCCCGAGAATTTTTTTGAAAAATCATTGACAAGCCTATTTTTATTTGTTATAATATAGTGTAATTTTATAAAACGCTTTGAGCGGGAGTAGTAAATTGTGTGTCCTTTGCAGAGAGTGGGCGGTCGGTGCGAGCCTACAAGGGTAGCAGTTGAAGTCGTCCGTGAGCGGCGCATTTGAAAGCAGTATTGCAAGTAGTTTGCGACGGTTGTTCCGTTATAGCATAAGAGAGATATTTGCTCCAATTTGTAGGGGCGACCATCGGTCGTCTAAAATGTTGGACAAATATAATTTCGGGTGGTACCGCGCTATTTGCGTCCTGATGTGCATCGTGCATATCGGGCGTTTTTTATTTCTATCACATTTAGGGGAACCCCCCACTTGTGTGGTTCCCCCTGCCAAGCCAAATGCTTGGCATTCCCCTTCCGTGGCGCTTCTAACGACAGAGGTATTTCGCCATCTGCGGAGGGCGACCAACGCTCCGCGCCTTGGATGGGCGGTCGCTTTTTGAAAAAAGCGACGTAAAAACTTTTACAAAAAATCGAAAAATAATTTCAAAAAATACAGGAGATTAAAAAATGAATTCTTACAATGAGCTTCCAAAAACATATTCTCCCTCCGAGTTTGAGGACAGAATTTATGCAAATTGGTGCGAAAAGGGTTATTTTACACCCGACGCGAAGAATGAAAATCCCGCATTTTCCGTAGTTATCCCTCCCCCGAACGTTACGGGTCAGCTTCACATGGGTCACGCGCTTGACGAGACCCTGCAGGACATTCTCGTCCGCTACAAGAGAATGCAGGGCTACAATACCCTTTGGGTACCCGGCACAGACCACGCGGGAATTGCTACACAGATAAAGGTTGAGGAGAGACTCCGCGTTGACGAGGGTCTTACACGTTATGACCTCGGCCGTGAGAAATTCCTTGAGCGCGTATGGGGCTGGAAGGACACTTACGAGGCTCGCATCACAAGCCAGCTCAAAAAGCTTGGTGCGTCGTGTGACTGGTCGCGTCAGAGATTTACAATGGACGATGGCTGCTCCCATGCAGTTCGCGAGGTGTTCGTAAACCTTTACGACAAGGGACTTATCTACCGCGGTCATCGTATTATAAACTGGTGTCCCAGATGTCTCACCGCGCTTTCCGACGCAGAGGTTGAGTACAAGGATCAGCCCGGATTTTTCTGGCACATCAAGTACCCCATTATCGGTGAGGACGGCTACGTCGAGGTAGCAACAACACGTCCCGAGACAATGTTCGGTGATACCGCAGTTGCAGTCAACCCCGAGGACGAAAAGACAAAGCACCTTATAGGAAAGAAGCTTCTTCTTCCCATAGTAAACAGAGAAATTCCCGTTATTGCCGACGACTACGTTGAGATCGGTTTTGGTACGGGCTGCGTTAAGATCACCCCTGCACACGACCCCAACGACTTCATGGTAGGCCAAAGACACAACCTTGAGCAGATCAAGGTTATGAACGACGACGCTACGATGAACGCAGGCGCGGGCAAGTACGAGGGTATGGACAGATACGAATGCCGCAAGGCTCTCGTTGCCGATCTTGAAGCGCAGGGCTATCTCGTTAAGGTTGAGCCTCACGACCACAACGTTGGCGTTTGCTACCGTTGCGGCACGACAGTTGAGCCTCTCACCAGCGACCAGTGGTTCGTTAAGATGAAGCCCCTCGCAGCTCCCGCTATTGAGGCTGTTGAGGACGGAAGCATCAATTTTGTTCCCGAGCGTTTCTCCAAGAACTACTTTAACTGGATGAACAACATTCTTGACTGGTGTATCTCCCGTCAGCTCTGGTGGGGACACAGAATTCCTGCGTTCTACTGCGACGAGTGCGGCGAGATGACTGTCTCCAAAACCGATATCTGCACCTGTCCCAAGTGTGGCGGAGCGGTTCGTCAGGACCCCGACGTGCTTGACACGTGGTTCTCGTCTGCCCTCTGGCCCTTCTCTACTCTTGGCTGGCCCGAGTCCACTGAAGACCTCAAGAAATATTACCCCACGAGCGTGCTCGTAACGGGTTACGATATTATCACGTTCTGGGTTTCCCGTATGATATTCTCGGGACTTGAGCACATGGGAGAAAAGCCCTTCTCTACCGTATTTATTCAC
This sequence comes from Eubacteriales bacterium, assembly GCA_045659745.1. GTDB lineage: Bacteria > Bacillota > Clostridia > Oscillospirales > CAG-272 > SVTX01. The sequence continues at coordinate 25,134 of JAZRCL010000089.1, read as the reverse complement.
GGTCTTGTAAGAGATGCTCAGGGACGCAAGATGTCCAAGTCTCTTGGCAACGGTATCGACCCGCTTGAAGTTATAAAGACCTACGGCGCAGACGCTCTCCGCTTTGCGCTCGCAACGGGCAACTCCCCCGGAAACGACATGAGATTCTCAGACGAGAAGATCGAGGCGGCAAGAAACTTTGCAAACAAGCTCTGGAACGCATCGAGATTCGTAAGAATGAACCTCACCATTGACGAGATAAAGCTCCCCGAGGCTGACAAGCTCGCGCTTGAAGACAAGTGGATTCTCGATCAGTACAACAAGCTCGTTGAGAACGTAGTCGGCGCGCTTGACAAGTTTGAGGTTGGCGTTGCTCTCTCGGCTATCTATGACTTTGCTTGGGATATCTTCTGTGACTGGTATATCGAGCTTGCAAAGGCAAGACTTAACGACAAGGAGACCGAGGCAAATCTTATCTGTCAGAACGTTATCTCTTACGTTCTCACAGGAATACTCAAGCTCCTCCATCCCTTTATGCCCTTTATCACCGAGGAGATATATCAGAGCCTTCCCCACGATTGCGAAAGCATCATGATCTCCGAATATCCCTCATTCTGCGAATGCCTCTGCTTTACTCAGCAGGCTGACGAGATGGGCAAGATAATCGACGCGATAAAGGCTATAAGAACCCGCCGCAGCGAGATGAACGTTGTTCCCTCCCGCAAGGCAAAGGTTTATATTGAAACTAAGTATCAGAGCATTTTCGGTGAGCAGTCTGCTGTATTCTTCAGCCGTCTTGCATCCGCATCCGAAGTTGTTGTGGCAGATAAGTTTGACGAGAGTGAAGTTTCTGCAGACAATGCGGTACAGATAATCACCGACGCTTGCACAATCTACCTTCCCCTCTCCGACATAATTGACTTTGAAAAGGAAAAGGCAAGACTTGAGGGCGAGCGCAAAAAGCTTATCGGTGAGATAGAGAGAATTGAAAAGAAGCTTGCAAACGAGGGCTTTGTATCCAAGGCTCCCGCAGCAGTTATTGACGGCGAGCGCGCAAAGCTTGCTAAGTACAGAGAGAACCTTGACGGCGTGCTCTCGGCACTCTCCAAGCTCGGATAAAAAATTTTTTCAAAAAATTTGTAACCTAATATAAAATTTGGCGACCTTATAAGTAGAGGAGCAAAAAAGCTCCGCAAATCTGCTTATAAGGTCGCCTTTTTGCGACGGGAAGGAACTGTTATGAAAAAATTCAGAATTTTAGCATTGAGTCTTATACTGATTGTTGTTATTGCCCTTTCAATGACATCCTGCGACAATGCCGCGTCTAAAAATGACGCTTATATGGGCGGCGCGGAAATAGCGCCCGAGGCTCCCGGCACGTCGGATTCTATTGACGTCAACATTGGCTCAAGCCTTGAGGATAACTCGGAATATCAGAGAAAAATCATAAAAACCGTCCGAATTTCCGCGCAGACGCTGAATTTTGAGGAGTCTGTAACTCTTGTTGAGGAGCTTTGCGACAGACTCGGCGGATATATTGAAAGCTCGTCGGTCTCAGGCAACGGTATAAACAGTAAGGGCGGATCGCGCTATGCAGACTACACCATTCGTATTCCCGCCGAAAATCTTGACGGCTTCAACGACGGCGTGGGTGAAATACTCAAGGTCACGTCATCCACAAGCAACTCCGACGAGGTCACAAACACATATTATGATATAAAATCCCGCATAGAAGTACTCGAGATGGAAAAAGAAGCTCTTACCAAGCTTTACGAGGAGTACACCGACTACGGCAATATCGGTTATCTTATTGAGATTCAGAATAAGCTTTACGATGTAATTGCGGAGATAGAGTCATACGAGACGCAGATTCGCCTTTACGATAGCAAAATCGCATATTCAACGGTATATCTGAATATCCGTGAGGTCGAGGAATACGTTGAGGTCAAGGAAACATTTGGAGAAAAAATATTCGGCGCGCTTGAAGGCGGCTGGGATGCGTTTGTGAACGTCTGCTCGGGTCTTGCAATAGCATTCGTCGCTTGCCTGCCCTTTACTATCACGGGCGGCGTGATTACACTTGGAATTATCATTCTTGTTAAGTCCATAAAAAAGCGCAACCGCAGAAGAAAGCTTGAGTCCGAGCAGAGCGAAAGTCAAGAGTAATACGGACTAATTACTGCGTCTGTCTTGACATTGGTAGAAAATTTTGATATAATTCAGTAGAAATAATCAAAATTCAAGCTTTTGCGGGTAAGATATTTTCCGCAAAAAAGGACGGAGTAAATGAGTACAAAATATATTTTTCTTGACGTTGACGGAACGCTTGTAAATTTTGAGGGTCAGATCCCCGAGTCAACCGTCACAGCGCTCAAGGCGGCGCAAAAAAACGGACACAAAATAATAATCGCAACAGGCAGACAGAAGTCGCAGATATACCCCCAGCTGTTAAAATCGGCTGATTTTGACGGACTTCTGTGCTGCTGCGGCGCTTATCTCGAATATCAGGGTAAGGAGATATTCTCATCCTACTGCACCCCTGACAAGCTGAGCTTTATTATCGACTTTTTCCACAGTCAAGGTATGTACTACTGCTTGCAGACCAAGGATGCGCTTTACGTTGAACGAGACGACCTTGAAAAGATACGCAGCTTTATGGTTGAGCGCGGAAGCTCCACCGAGCTGATAGAAAGCGTTATCGGCGCTGCCGTAATCACTGACGCTCCCAAGGCGCACACAAATATCGAAAAACTCGCATACTACCATTCTCCTTTTGGAATAAAGGAAATCTCTGAAATTCTCGGTGATTATTTCAAGGTAGTGACATACAGCCTCGGCAATGCCCCCGACGGCAAAATCGAGACCTATTACGGTGAGGTCAATTTTGACGGCATAACAAAAGCGAGCGGAATTGAGAAATTCATGGAGATAGTCGGCGCGCCTTTGTGTGACACTATCGCGTTTGGTGATAGCGGCAACGACTTTGAGATGATAGAGTTTGCCAATATCGGCGTTGCTATGGGCAATGCCTCGGACGACGTAAAGGCGTTGGCAGACCTTGTCACTACCGACGTCAACGACGACGGCATATATAACGCATTCGTAAAATTGGGACTTATATAAAAACAAGGCAGGGTTTTCACCCTGCCTTGTTTTTGCGTGCAAGCAAAGCAATTATCCCGAAATGACAGCATAAGATTTTCTTCTCACATCCTTAAATCAACTTGGCATATATGCCCAAAAAAATTTATAGAGTATTTAGTGATTATGCCGATTTTGATTTCATATTGTGAATTTTTTAACAACCATCTTGAAAAGCAATTCAAGATATGTTATAATGTACACGCTAAAAAATATAATTAAAAAGGAGAAATAAAAAATGGCAAGATTTACACTCCCACGCGACCTTTATCACGGCAAGGGCGCAATGGAAAATCTTAAGAATCTTAAGGGTAGCAAGGCTGTTATCGTTGTTGGCGGAAGCGCAATGAAGAAGAACGGCTTCCTCCAGAAGGCAGAGAGCTACCTTAAGGAAGCAGGCATGGAGGTTAAGATCATTGAAGGCGTTGAGCCCGACCCCTCCGTTACCACAGTTATGAACGGCGCAGCAGTTATGGCTGAATTCCAGCCCGACTGGATCGTTGCTATGGGCGGCGGTTCGCCTATCGACGCTGCTAAGGCTATGTGGATCAAGTACGAGTATCCCGAGATCACCTTCGAGGAGATGTGCGTTGTTTTCGGTATTCCCGAGCTTCGTAAGAAGGCTAAGTTTGTAGCTATCCCCTCTACATCCGGTACTGCTACCGAGGTTACAGCTTTCTCTGTAATTACAGACTACGACAAGGGTATCAAGTATCCTCTTGCAGACTTTGAGATCACTCCCGACGTTGCTATCGTTGATCCCGAGCTTGCTGAGACAATGCCTAAGAAGCTGGTTGCTCACACAGGTATGGACGCTATGACTCATGCAGTTGAGGCGTATGTTTCCACCTGCAACTGCGAGTACACCGATCCTCTCGCTATTTTCGCTATCACGATGATCCAGAAGGACCTCGTTGACTCTTACAACGGAGATATGACCAAGCGTGCTTCCATGCATAACGCACAGTGCCTTGCAGGTATGGCGTTCTCCAACGCTCTTCTCGGTATCGTTCACTCTATGGCTCACAAGACCGGCGCAATATTCGCTGACTACGGAGCTCACATCATTCACGGTGCGGCTAACGCTATGTACCTTCCTAAGGTTATCGCGTTTAACGCAAAGGATCCCTTAGCTAAGGCAAGATACGGCGTTATCGCTGATTACATGGGACTTGGCGGCGCAAATGACGACGAAAAGGTTGCAAACCTCATCGCATTCCTCCGTGGCATGAACGACGCGCTCAACATTCCTCAGTGTATCAAGCACTACGGCGCAGACAGCTATCCTTGCGAGCAGGGCTTCGTTCCCGAGGAAGTATTCCTCCAGAGACTTCCCGAAATTGCAAAGAACGCAGTTGCAGACGCTTGCACAGGCTCTAACCCCAGAGCAATTTCCGTTGAAGAAATGGAAAAGCTTCTTAAGTGCTGCTACTACGACACAGAAGTTGATTTCTGATAAAGCACATAAAAAAACCCGGCGGCACTGCCGCCGTATTTTTGTTTTATTATTCAACCGATATTATATAATCGTAAATAGGCTGTCCACCCTCAAGGACTGCGACCTCACATCCGCCGCCGACCTTATCGGAGATAAGTCGTCCTATATATGACGCCTCCGACTCGGACACGTTCTTGCCGTAGAATACGGTGACGAACGACGCGCCCGTCATTCCGCGGATAAGCTGTCTCATACAAGACTGGCTTGTGTCAGTCACGCACGCGATCTTGTTTTCAACAAGACCAAGGAACTGTCCCTTGGAAATCTTGAATCTGTCTATTTCCGTGTCTCTGACGGCATAGGTCACCGACATGGAGGTCACCATAGACATTGCGTGCTTCATTTCCGCGACAACCGAGTCAAGCTCGCCGTCGGGGTTGTACGCTATCATAGCAGACATTCCCTGCGCGACCGTCTCCGTGGGAAGCACGATAACCTTTCTCTTTTTTACTATTTCAGCCGCCTGTCTTGCGACCATACAGATATTCTTGTTATTGGGAAGCACGAATACGTACTCCGAGGGAGTCTTCATTACCGCGTCGATAATATCCTGCGTTGAGGGGTTCATTGTCTGTCCGCCCTCAATAACGGTATCAACACCGATATCGGTAAACATATTCTTTATTCCCTCGCCCATACAAACGCTCACAAAGCCATACTTCTTCTCGATCTTAACCTTGGCTTCCTTGGCCGCCTTTTTGTCAGCGCCCGACTTGAGTGCCGTGTGCTGATTTCTCATATTCTCAATCTTGACAGTGGCAAGACTTCCAAATTGAATTGCTTTTGTAAGCACCGCGCCCGGATCGTTCGTATGTATGTGGAGCTTGATAATATTCTCATCGTCCACAAACACCGCACTGTCACCAATGCTCTTTATAAAGTCGTAAAGCTCACCCGACGTATCCTCGCCGAGATACTGCTCATTTTTATCAATGATACATTCGGTACAGTAACCAAACTCAATGTCGCCCGTCTCAAACTCCGAGAAGTTAGCCGACTCGCTCGACAGCTTCTCCTCGCTGATCTCTTCCTCCTCGACCTCGACGGCTCTACCCTCAAGCGCGTCCTGCATTCCCTTGGCAACGCAGACAAAACCAAAGCCGCCTGCGTCAACGACGCCCGCCTGCTTTAGCACGGGGAGCATTTCGGGAGTCTGCGCGAGAGTATACTCTGCAGACTTTACGAACATTTCAAAAAGTATATGAACATCAAGGCTACTGTCTTCCTCGTAAGCCTCGGCGACGTTCTCCGACGCAACTCGCATAACCGTCAGGATAGTTCCCTCGGTAGGCTTCATTACCGCGCGGTAAGCCTCCGACGTACCCTTCTTGAATGCCGCAACGAGATCCTCAGCGGTACACTCGTCCTTGCCCCTCAGCGACTTCGCAAAGCCTCTGAAGAAGAGCGAGAGTATAGCGCCCGAGTTTCCTCTTGCGGAACGGAGCATGAGGGCTGCAACCTTTTCTGCACACGCGCCTACGGAGAGATCATTCTCCACCTTGGAAACCGTGCTCATGGTAAGGCTCATATTCGTTCCCGTATCTCCGTCAGGCACAGGGAAAACGTTGAGGTTGTTTGCCTCTTCCCTCTTGGTATAAAGCGTATTTGCGGCGGAAATCACCATACTACGGAATAGTTTTCCTGTGATTGCCATTAGAAATCCTCCAAAATTATCTCTGTGTTCCTATAAAGAACAGTGCAAGCGTACCGGGACCGGAGTGTGCTCCTATTACGGGACCCGTGTAGTCTATCATAATTTCACAGTCGGGATATTTCTCCTTTATCATATCGGAGAGTGTCTTTGCATCGTCATAGCAGTCGCCGTGACAGATGTATATAAGCTGATTTTCGGGATTGATTCCCGTTTCAGTAAGCTTATTCGCTATTTCGGTTATTGCGGCTCTGCGGCCTCTTGCCTTTGCTACGTTTACAAGGTGTCCCTCGTTGTCAACGTGCATAACGGGCTTTATCGCGAGCATAGTTCCAAGCACTGCGGTAGCCGCAGACACGCGTCCGCCGCGCTTGAGAAAGAACAAATCGTCAACCGTGAACCAGTGGCAAAGGTTGAGCTTTGTGTTCTCTATAAAGGACACGACCTCGTCAAAGTCAGCGCCCGCAGCCTGCTTTCTTGCTGCAAGAGCCACGAGAAGTCCCTGACCGAGAGATGCGCAAAGAGAGTCGATAGCCACTATCTTTCTATCGGGATATTCCTCGATAAGCTCCTCGATAGCGTTTTTGCCGTTTGTGTATGTCACGGACAGACCCGAAGAAAATCCAACGTAAATAACGTCCTTGCCCTCTTTAAGATAAGACTCGAAAAATTCCTTGAATCTATCCATATTTACAGCGCTGGTTTTTGCGCCCGCCTTGGTTCTTACAAAGTCGTAAAACTCCTTGGGGTCAAGCTCGTCATTATATTTTGTACCAACACCTTCAATGTTTACTTCAAGCGATATAGCGGCTACGCCAAGCTCCTGCATAACGGATGCGGAAAGATCGCTGGACGAGTCCGTAAGAATAACATAATCTCTCATAATGTAAAATTCCTCTCTTAAAAATGGGGACGGATAGTTCCAAAACTACCCATTGTAATCATATTTTACAAGTTGATTATACAACAAGTTTTGGATTTTGTCAATGCTTTTTGCCATATTTGTTATTTGACAACCTATAAAACGGCTTTCAAAACGAGTTTGTTTTCAAATTGTTGACAAGTCGTCAAAATTATGTTAAAATTATATATTATATTATTTACTCTTATCACAGGTGTATATATGACGGTAATTATTGCAGAAAAGCCAAGCCTTGCGAGAAATATTGTTTCTGGTATTTCGCAGACGTTTGGCATACAAATGCAAAAGAAAAACGGATATTTTGAGGGTGGCGCTTACGTCGTGACGTGGGCTTTCGGTCACCTTTTTTCGCTGTGCGATATTGAGGATTACACGGGTCTTAACGGCAAATGGTCTATGGAAGGTCTGCCCTGCTTCCCCGAGGATTTTAAGTTCAAGCTCCGTCTTGGTGCGGATAAAAAGGTGGACACGGGAGTTCAAAAGCAGTTTGAAACTATAAAGTATCTTTGCACCCGCCCCGAAACTGACAGAATAGTCAATGCGGGAGACTCCGACCGCGAGGGTGAGATAATAGTCCGTCTTTGCGTGCTTCACACTGGCGCACTTGACGAAAAGAATGAAAGCGGCGCACCAAAGCGCAGATTCGTTCGTCTCTGGCTTCCCGACCAGACTCCCGAGACAGTCGGCAAGGCGCTGACCGAGATGAAGGACGAGAGCGAGTACGACAGTCTTGCAAACGAAGGCTTTGCGCGCACGTATATAGACTGGCTTTACGGAGTCAACCTCACAAGATATGCAACACTCAAGACAGGCACGCTGCTCCGCGTGGGACGAGTTATCGTGCCCATCGTACGCGCCATTTACGAGCGCGATATGGCAATAAGAAATTTTGTCCCCAGCATATATTATGTTGCCGTATCCAAAGAAAAAACCAAGGACGAGGAAATTGAGCTTGTCTCAAAGGTAAAATTTGAGCAGGATAACTTCTTGGGCGTTCAGGCTCTTTGTGAAAAGTACAATGCATCAAAGGCGATAGTCATCTCAAAGAAGACCAAAAAAGAGACCATAAACCCAGGCAAGCTATTCTCTCTTTCAAAGCTTCAGAATCTTCTCTCCAAAAAGTATAAGATGTCAATGTCCGAGAGCCTTGATATAGTTCAAAAGCTTTATGAGGCGGGATATCTGACCTATCCGAGAACAAACTCCGAATATCTTGCGACCGCAGAAAAAGACAAGATAAAGAAAATCATCAATAATATAAAAAATATCGGCTACCCCGTTGTTTTCAAGGATAAAAAGAGTATTTTCGACGACTCCAAAATCGAGAGCCACTCGGCGCTCACACCTACGTATAAAATACCCAAAAAGGAAAATCTGACCGACAAGGAGATGCTTGTTTACCAGACAGTCTTCCGCCGTTTCGTGTCGGTATTCTGCGACGAGGACTGTATCGCACAAAAGACCGAAATAGTCATCGACGTTGGCGGCTACGAGCAGTTCACTCTCAAGGGAATCATCATACTGCAAAAAGGCTTTATGCGCTTTGACGACTCCGAGAAAAAGGACAAGATACTTCCCCCGCTTGAGAAAGGTGACGAGGTCAATATTGACTTTAAGCCGTCCGAAAAGCAGACCAGCCCGCCAAAGCACTACACCGTTGAAACTCTCAACAATTATCTGAAAAATCCCTTCCGCGAGGACAAGGCAAATCTGTCTGAGAAGTCCGACAGCGACGCTCCCGAGAGCGACGACGAGGACTACCGCGCAATTTTCGAGGGTCTTGAGCTTGGCACGGAGGCAACTCGTACGGGTATTATTGACAACGCTTGCAAATCCAAATACATTCAACTCAAAAAAGACGTCTATACCATTTTGCCCGACGGCGAATATCTTATCGAGCAGCTTACGATAATGAATATTTCGATGGATAAGTACAAGACGAGTGTTCTTGGTCAGGCGCTCAAAAAGGTGTACCGCGGGGACATGACCGTGTCAGACAGCGTTCGTCTTGCAGAGGACGAAATAGCTCTTGTTTTCAATAAAAAGGAGACGTCAGTTGAGCTTGACACCGACACGGGATTTTACGGCGATATTATTGGTCCCTGCCCCGTTTGCGGAAAGGACGTAATCAAGGGCAAGTACGGCTACGGCTGCACAGGATACAAGGACGGCTGCAAATTCAGAATAAACGGCGTCATCTGCAAGCGCCCCATCTCTATTGCAAATGCGAAAATGCTTCTCGGCGAGCAAAAGCAGACCTCTTTGATACAGGGGTTTGTGTCCAAAAACGGCAAGGAGTTCTCTGCCCGTCTAAAGCTCGACGGAGATAAGGCTGTGTTTGATTTTACGTAAAAGGAAATTGTTATGAACATCAAAAAACATTTAACGAAAGAAAACTTTAAAATCGCTATTACAAGGATAATATTCTATATTTTAAGCTGCGTCTACGTACTTGCGATATATCTCTTAATAGGATTCGGGATGATATATCTCGGTCTCGTAGAAGAATCCAACTTTTCAATTGGAAACGATAATTTGAGTATTATAATGTCCTTGGTAATTGAAATTGTTTTTATCTTTTCATTCTTTTTTACCTTCTTTCTGCAAGATCAAGAATACAAGTCCTTCTTTCTTTGCATGGATAAGGAAAACTGCACCCCACGCCAGACGTTTATAGCTCATATTAAGAAATTCGGTCTTTTTGATCTTGTTTGGCTTTTAGTGCTGGCTATCATATTGACTATTGTTTTATCTATTCCTGCGCTTGAAACGTCGGGAATAGCTTTGGCGTGTATATCATTCGCAATGTTTTCAAATATACCTTGGATAGCTGTTTCAATTCCCCTTTGGATAATATTTAATGTGGCAGTTTATCTTCCATGCATTTATTTCGCACACAAGATATGGCATAGGCAAAGGAAAAAGCTGTTGAAATCATTGACGGAAAGCAAACAGGATTGACATGCGTAATAATCGAATTCCTATTATTTGCGGGAGATTCGCAAAAATTGCTTGCAAATAAACACCCCTATGTGCAATAATATCCTCCGCAGGAGCATCCTGCGGAGGTTTTTTATTCCCTTTTTTAAATTTTTTTAAAAACCTATTGACAAGCGCAATACTTCGTGATATGATGTATTGCGTAAGGAGGACTATACTATGGATGTTCAGTTAAAGCGAGGGCTGCTTGACATTTGTGTGCTGTCAGCCATCAAAGATGAAGAATCTTACGGCTACAAGATAATCAAGGATATGAAGCCGTATATTGAAATGTCGGAATCCACGCTATACACCATTCTCAAGCGCTTGGAGGTTGCAGAGCTTCTGACCGTCCGCTCCGCAGAGCATAACGGCAGACTCCGCAAATACTATAATATAACTAAAGCGGGAATCAAGCGTATTGAGGACTTCAAGGAGGAATGGCGTGAGGTAATGGCTATTTATCAGTTTGTGACAAAGGAGGATACAGATAATGAATAAACAAGAATTTCTATGCGAGCTGCAGGCCGCTCTGAACGGTCTGCCGCATGATAATATAAAAGAAAGTATACTGTTTTACAGTGAAATGATAGACGACCGTATGGACGACGGAATGAGTGAGGAAGAGGCTGTTGCGGATATTGGTTCCGTTGATGAAGTAGCATCTCAAATAATAGCGGAGATCCCTCTGCTGAAAATTGCAAAGGAAAAAATAAAGCCCAAGAGAAAAATGAAGGCTTGGGAGATAGTATTGCTTTGTGTCGGCTCGCCCATTTGGGTTTCCCTGCTCGTTGCGGCAGTTGCGGTTATTCTCTCACTCTATATTGCTCTTTGGTCTGTCATAATAGCATTGTGGGCGGCATTTGGTGCGCTCATTGGCGGTACTGTTGGTGGTATTGCGGGCGGTATTCTGTTTATTGTCACAGGAAATATCTACTCAGGCGTCGCAATGATAGGCGCGGGCTTGGTGCTTGCAGGTCTCTCCATTTTTGCGTTCTTCGGATGCAAGGCGGCAACCCGTGGTATAATTGTGCTCACTAAAAAATTAGCATTGGGACTTAAAGGTCTCTTTATAAGAAAGGAGAAGGCATAATGAAAAAATCAACTATTGCTTGGCTTGTTGTTGCGGCTTCTCTGATTCTGCTCGGAGCAATTATTTTCGGAGGTGTAATGATGTCTTTGAATTGGGATTTCAATAAGCTTAACACAAATAAATTTGAAACCAACACTCACACTGTCAGCGATTCCTTTGACAGTATAGCAATAGACACGGATACTGCCGACATTACGTTTTTGCCTTCGGAGGATGAGAGTTGCAAGGTAGTCTGCAACGAACTCGAAAACATAAATCACTCGGTCGATGTGGTTGACGGCAAACTCACAATAAAATGCGAAGATACGCGCAAGTGGTACGAGTATATCGGAATTAACTTTGGAAAAACTACCGTGACAGTATATCTTCCACAGTCGGAATACAGCTCCCTTTCCATTGGCGCAGATACAAGCGACGTATCTATTCCAAACAATTTCAAATTTGACAGCATAAACGTCATCGTAAGCACTGGCGACGTGACCTGCTCCGCTTCAACCTCGGGCAAGATGAGTATCAAAACAAGCACGGGTGATATAAAGCTTGATAACCTTTCTGTAGGTTCGATTGAGCTTTCGGTATCAACGGGTAGGGTCAGTATTTCCTCGGTAGTATGCGACGGTGATATAAAGCTCAGAGCAACCACGGGAGATACAACACTCACAAATATCACGTGCGCAAACCTCACCTCAAAAGCAAGCACTGGAAAGCTTATTATGAACAACGTTATCGCGTCGGGTAATTTCTCTATTGAAAGAAACACCGGCGACGTAAGATTTGAGAGATGCGACGCCGAAGAGATCACCATTGTGACCGGCACAGGCGACGTCAATGGCACGCTTCTCTCCGACAAGATATTTATTGCCAATACCGACACGGGCAGGAAGGATGTTCCCGAGACAACAACGGGCGGCAAGTGCAAGATAACCACGGATACGGGTGATATTAAGATCAGTATCGTAGAGAATTAAAAATGAAATGCCCTGCGGCATAATAAAAAATGACGGAGAATGATTCTCCGTCATTTTTTATTATATTTCCCTTCTGCCCTCAAGTGCGCGGTTAAGCGTCACCGCGTCGGCATACTCAATGTCAGCTCCTACGGAAATTCCGTATGCAAGTCTTGACACCTTAACACCAAGGGGTTTGAGAATTCTCGATAGATACATCGCAGTCGCCTCGCCCTCGACTGTGGGGTTAGTGGCAACTATGACCTCCTTTACGTCCTCGTTTGAAAGACGCATAAGCAACTCCTTTATTTTGAGCTTATCAGGGGTAATTCCGTTCATGGGCGAGATAACTCCGCCAAGCACGTGATAAACTCCCTTGTATTCCCTTACCTTTTCCATAGAAATAACTGCCTTGGGATCGGAGACAACGCAAATTACGCTCTTGTCTCTGGCCTCGTCCGCGCAGACGAGACATGTATCTCTGTCGGTTATGTTCTGGCATATGGGACAAAGGTGTATTCTTTCTTTGGCCTCAACTATTGAAAGCGCGAGCATTTTCGCGTCCTCGTCGGACATATCAAGCACCGAAAACGCCATTCTCATAGCGCTTTTCTTGCCTACACCCTCAAGACGCCCAAACTGCTCGGCGAGTCTTTGAAGCGACTCTATGTACTCTGCCATATCAGAACATTCCGGGCATATTCATACTGCCCGTTATCTTTGCCATTTCCTCGTTATTTGTGTTTTCAACTCTCTTTATTGCCTCGTTTACTGCCGCTACGAGTATATCGGAAAGAGTCTCAACGTCGTCAGGATCAACTATCTCGGGCTGAATGTCTATAGAAAGAATTTCCTTTTTGCCGTTTATCTTAACAGAGACGACTCCGCCGCCTGCCTTGATCTCGTATTCTCTTGCGTCCAGCTCCTCCTGCTTTATAGCCATATCCTCCTGCATCTTCTGTGCCTGACGAATCATAGCCTGCATATTGCCTGCGCCACCTGCGCCCTTCGGTACATTTGCTCTCATTTCTGTTTATCTCCTTGTAATTTATTCTTGATTTGCTGCGTCGAGTATCTCGTCTATTACAGACGACTCGACCTTTATGTCCTCGGACTCATAAAGAATATCCGAAGCACTGTATTTTGCGCCCGATACGGCGTTTATAACTCTTAAAAATTCACCGCTGACGTCAAAGCGCTTTGCGTTATCCGCCGAATATTTTGCGGGGAATTTCAAAACTATTTTTCCATCGTCTGACAAATACCATTTGGCGACCTTATAAAAGGATGCTACCATAGAATTTGTGTCGGTCAGCTTGTCAAGCGCCTCTGCCCTGTTCTTCATAGGCTTTAGTCTTCTCACGCCATCGCCGCTCTTTTGAAGTTGGGCGGGCTTTTGAAAAATAGGCATCGGCGCGTCGGACTTGAACATTTCGTCGTCATCATTCTGCACAACGCGTCTTGCTTTTTTAGGCACAGACTGATCCTCTGCTGGCTTGTCCTGGATGGGCTCTGCCCTGAATTGTATATCCGCTCCCACAAGCTTATTTTCAATCGCCGCTATGCGCGCAAGCAAGGACTCATTTGACGTGGAAAGACTGCTGTCGCACATCTTAACAAGCGTCAGCTCCGCAACAATTCTGCGTATAGAGTTCGCCTTGAGCATTGAGAACAAGGCGTCCTCAAGCATTGAGCAGTGATATGAAAGCTGCTCGCGTGAGAATTTTGCCGCAACGCCCGTCATGGTTTTTATCTCACTATCCGTAAGATCAAGATAATCCGCCGCGTTTTTAGCGGTCTTGATTATGAGAAGATCTCTGTAAACAGATATAAGATCCTGCCAGAAAACAGTTATGTCGCGCGAGGACTGCACTACCTCGTTGACCGATGCAAATATTGTCTCGTAATCCTTATCGCAGACCGCCTCACACACGCGGAGCATCTCCTCGCGTCCGCTTGAGCCGACTGTAATATTTACAAGCTCGGGAGTTATCTTTTCGCGACTTCCCGCGCAAAGCTCCAAAAGACTTATCGCATCTCTCATGCCACCCTGCGCCTGTTTAGATAGCATTACTGCCGCATTCTCGCACAAGTCTATTCCCTCCTGCGAGGCAATATACATAAGGCGGTTTTTGAGCACGTCCGTCGCTATTCTGCGGAAGTCAAATCTCTGGCAACGCGAGATTATAGTCGCGGGGAGCTTGTGAAGCTCGGTGGTCGCAAGTATGAATACAACGTGCTCGGGCGGCTCTTCCAGTGTTTTGAGAAGCGCGTTGAACGCGCTTGTGGAAAGCATGTGTACCTCGTCGATAATGTACACTCTGTATTTGAGCGACGATGGCGCGTAGACTACCTCGTCACGAATGTCTCGTATGTTGTCAACGCCGTTGTTTGAAGCGGCGTCCATTTCAAGCACATCAGTCGCCGTTCCCGCCTCAACCGAAAGACACGCCTCGCATCTGCCGCAAGGGTTTCCGTTTACGGGAGAAAGACAGTTGACCGCCTTTGCGAGAATTTTTGCGCACGTTGTCTTACCCGTTCCGCGCGAGCCGCAAAACAGGTACGCGTGCGAAAATTTGGAGTTGTCAATTTCGTATTTGAGTATAGAGGTAATATGCTCCTGACCGCAAACCTCGTCAAAGGTCGCAGGTCTCCACTTTCTGTATAAAGCCTGATGCAAAATATTCAACTCCTTTCAATATGATAACAAAATTCCAATAAAAAACGCAACTCTGCCACAAAAGAAGACCATACACCGCAAATTCGTGTTTTCCCTCCACGCGATCTGCATACCTCCTGCTCAAGGCAGGCAACCTCACGGCACATCAAGTTTACCGCTTAATGCTGCTTGGTTCCCCATCTGACATGATTCACAGCTCTTGATTGCGCAAGACCCGCCCATCAACACAACAGATATGCCTCATTCGTAAAGGGTCCGCCCTCAAATGCGGGATCCACCCCTGTATAGCGGATTTCAGGTTCAGGGCTCCGCTACCTCCCCGGCTGGTATGGCCTTCTTTCACAGCACAGCTGCGTTTTTTCTTTATCTTTTAAGATACTATATTATTATAGCAGAAAGGACGCAAAGTTTCAAGGGCTTTTTGAAATATTTTTTCTATGTTACTTTGTCAACAGTGCCAACTGCTTGCGCTACGCTTCAGCTCGCATTTCTGCGAAATGCAATTCGTAACCAAAACACCGCTTAAGAGTGGAGAGTGTCTATCTTTTATGATACTTTCTGCCAATAGCTGCAGAAAGTATCCAAAGAAAGCCACAAGAGGAAAGGGAGGTTGCGATTCCTCCCTTTCCTCTTGACTCCTATCCTACACAAACGCCTACTCTGTAAACGTTTATTACAGTTAGGACGGATATTCTATTACCTCACCGTTTTTCGAGTTTGCTTGCAAACTCGCGGGGTTAGGGTATTCTTAAAGGGGAAGGGGGTCGTTCGATGCTCGCAGAGCAAATTTTTCGGTAGAAAAATTACAACACCCTTCCCTTTTAAGCGGCGTTTTTTGGATACTTTTTGTCGACGCGGACAAAAAGTATCTAAAAAAATCATTTATTTCACTCCCCCAAAAGCATATCGTCCTTCTTTATCCAACCGAGCTTTCTCATTATTTCGCTGAACAAAAGCGACAAACTTGCAGGAAGAACTATGCAAACAAGCACAAGTCCAATCCATGCCATAGGGTCATTCATCTGTCCGTCCGTCGCCATCTGGTCAATAACGCCGAGAGGACCTACAAGACCGCACGTTCCCATACCTGCCGCAACTCCTTGACATTTAAGACCAAACACCATAGTCGAGATGGGCCCCGTGATAGCCGCCGCAAGCGTTGGAGGTATCCATATTCTCGGATTTCTCACAATGTTGCCCATCTGAAGCATTGACGTACCGAGTCCTTGTGACACAATGCCGCCCCACTTGTTTTCGCGGAAGCTTGACACTGCAAAGCCCACCATCTGTGCGCAACAGCCTGCGACCGCCGCACCGCCTGCGAGCAAAAATCCTTCTTCTGTACCGTTTGCTACCGCCGCCTCAAACGCCGACGTCGAGAATATCATAGCGCATATGGCCGCGCTGGATATGGGTAGTGTGAGTATTATTCCAACAACCACCGAAACCACTATACCCATAAGCAAGGGCTGGAACGTGGTCGCAGTAGCGATAAACACGCCAAGATAATACATTACGTAAGACACCAAGGGACAAAGCAAGAAGCTTGCCAAAAATCCTACCGTGAGGGTCACAACGGGGGTTACGAGAATATCTATCTTTGTCTTTTTGGATACGAGCATTCCTATCTCGCATGCGATAATTACCGCAAAAAACGCGCCCGCAGGACCTGCTGCGTAGAATATTCCCTCGCCAACTCCTGCCGTTGCCGCCCATTTGGTTATCACGCCACCGTTTATAACAGCACCCATAGCGTTTGACATAGCGCCAACTGCCGCACAGGAGAACATAACAAGCGGATGAGCTCCAAGCTTGTGTGCGATGGCAACACCTATCGCCATGCCCGTTGCCGCCTTTGCATAAGTTGCCACGACGTTGAAGATCTCCGCAAGAGATTTCAGAAATTCATGGCTTACATTTGCGCCGTTTATATACTTGCCTACCGTGCCAAATATAGTACCGATAAGAAGCGATGCGAAAAGTCCCAGCGCCATAGCGCCCATGGCATCAATAAAATAACGTTTCAGATATTTTTTTACTGTTTCCATAGTCTTTTTCGGGATAATACCCTCTCCGTTTATACTTTAATTCAGTATATCACTTTGCTTTTTTGAAATCAACCTTAAAAATCAATAAAATTGAGCGAAAAAAAGTCAATATTTTTACAAATCCACCGAAAATTGTGAGCTTAGTGACATTCGTACCACGTTCTGCCAATCTTCGCTTCAACATCAAGCGGAACCGAAAGCTTTGCCGCAGCCTCCATTTCTGATTTGAGAATCAGCAAAACCTCGTCCGCACATTCCACGGGAGATTCAATGAGGAGCTCGTCGTGCACCTGCAGAATAAGTCGCGCGCCCGTGCCGCTCTCGACGAGCTTGCGCTCAACGTTTATCATAGCGATCTTGATAATGTCCGCGCTGCTTCCCTGAATCGGGCTGTTCATCGCGATTCTCTCGCCAAACTTTTGCACGTTCTTGTTCTGCGCGGAAAGCTCGGGGATGTTTCGTCTGCGACCGAACATAGTTGTCACGTAGCCGTTTTCCTTTGCCTCTCTTACAACGTCCGAAAGATATTTTTCTATATTCGGATAGCTGTCAAGGTAGTTTTGTATATATTCCTTTGCCTTTGCGATGGAAATCTTTAGGTCCTCGGAAAGTGAAAATTCGCCCATGCCGTAAAGGATTCCAAAGTTTACTGCCTTTGCCCTCTTTCGCATCTCGATAGTCACGTCGTCGGGGGTGACTCCAAACACACGGCAAGCCGTGGAGGTGTGTATATCCTCGTCGCCAAGGAATGCGTCTATCATATGTCTATCGTCGGAAATATGAGCAA
This sequence comes from Eubacteriales bacterium, assembly GCA_045659745.1. Taxonomy (GTDB): domain Bacteria; phylum Bacillota; class Clostridia; order Oscillospirales; family CAG-272; genus SVTX01. Next base: position 7,409 of record JAZRCL010000089.1, on the reverse strand, counting down.
GCACGCGAAGTTCTATCTGAGAATAGTCCGCGTCTATAAGCACGTGGTTTTCGTCGGTAGGCACAAAGTACTTTCTGAACTGTCTGCCCGCCTCGGTTCTTATCGGAATATTCTGGAGGTTGGGGTCGGTTGAGGAAAGTCTGCCCGTGGCAGTTCCCGTCTGCTTGAATGTGGTGTGTATTCTGCTCTCGGCGTCAGCCTCGCGAAGCAGTCCGTCAACGTACGTGCTCTTGAGCTTTGTCACCTGTCTGTAGTCCAGTATATCGTCTATTATCGGGTGATATTTGCGGAGCTTTTCAAGGGTTTCGGCATTAGTGCAATATCCCGTCTTTGTCTTTTTCGCAAAAGGAAGCATAAGTTTATCAAATAGTACCTCGCCAAGCTGTTTTGGGGAGTTAATGTTGAACTGATAGCCCGACGCCGCATATATCATGGTCTCAAGCACGGCGGCGCTGTTGTCAAGTTGCTCACCGTACTCAGCAATTCCCTTGCAGTCCACTTTAACGCCCCTCTGTTCCATATTGCAAAGAACGCTCGCAAGCGGCATTTCTATCTCGCGAAGAAGTGTTATCTGACCGCTCTGCGTGAGGCTTTCTTCAATTACGGACTTCATTCTCGCGATATACCATACCTGCGGTGTGCTCTCGGAGAGAGTTTCTCCAAGGTAGTGGGTACAGAGACGCTCTATACCGTAATTACCCTGCGATGAGTCGTCAACATACGCGCCGAGCATTACGTCAAAGAAGCAGTCGCGCCAAACAATGCCTTTCGCCTCAAGGGATTTATACAAGGTCTTGCAGTCGTAAGCAACAATCTTTTTAGAGTTCAAAAAGTCGAAAATTTCCGCAGAAAATTCGGCACTCCAAACAGTTTTGCCGTCAGACACTAATATCTCCTCACCGCAAAGCTCAAAGGCATATTCGTCACCTTCAAGAGAGAGAACATCCGATATTTTTACACTCTTTATCTCTGCGCTCGCAGATTCAACCTCGGCTGTATCCTCTTCCCTGTCAAGTCCGTATTTTTTGAGCGCGGCAAACATCTCGTATCTTGTGAAAAGCCTTTTTGCGTCCTCGCGGCGGATCCCGCAAAATTCAATATCCTTAAGTGTTATTCCAAGCGGAACGTCCTTTTTTATAGTTGCAAGAGTGCGAGACATATACGCAGATTCCTTGCCGTCTATAAGCTTTGTCTTTACGCTTTGAGTTGCGTTGATGCCGTCGAGATTTTCATAAATAGCATCAAGACTTCCAGACTCCGCAATAAGCTTGAACGCACCCTTCTCGCCAATTCCCTTAACGCCTGGGATATTGTCCGAGCTGTCGCCCATTATGGATTTTACGTCCACGTACTGTTTTGCGTGGACACCGTATTTTTCAAGAAATTTCGCATCGTCATAAACCGTCGTCTCGGAATTTGACGCCAAAAGCACCTTGACGTTTTGGGATATAAGCTGCAAGGAGTCCTTATCTCCCGTGAGGATATACGCCTCTATCTCTTCGCCGTCTGCCGCCGCCTGCTCTGCCATAGCCGCAAGCGTACCGAGAATATCGTCCGCCTCGTAGCCCTCCAGCTCAAGCACGGAAAATCCCATAGCACGACAGATATCCTTTGCGGGAGGCATCTGCATAAGAAGTGCCTCGGGAGTAGCGTGTCTGCCCGCCTTGTACGCATCGTACATCTTATGTCTGAAGGTGGGAGCCTTAAGGTCGAATGCCACCGCTGCGTAGTCGGGTGAGAGCGAGTCTATCTCTCTTGATATTACGTTTATAAGTCCGAAAAGCGCATTTGTAGGAAATCCGTCCTTGGCTGACAGGTATCTTATGCCGTAAAACTGTCTGTTCAATATGCTGTTTCCGTCAATGCAAAGTAATTTTTTCATTTTCGGGTGTCCTTTCAGAATTTACTGTGTTTATTATACCACAAATATGACTTTTTTGTCAACAAAATCCATTCCCATAAGTCATAATATAATATAAAAATATTTATGACTTTTTTTACGTGGATTATTGACATTCGTTTTTTTGTATGCTATAATAATTTATAGATTGTAAAGTGGCTTTTGACGAGTCTTGTCGAACGCCAAAAACCGTAAAAATAAATGATGTGAAATCAGGAGGAACCCATGAAAAAAATTCTCGTTATTTTAGCAGCTCTTCTCGTTATGATCTCTCTCGTTGCTTGCAACAACGACCAGGGCAATGAAGATCCCGACATTAATATTCCTACAGGTAACGGAGGCGTAGAAACTCCTCCCGAGGACAACACTCCCGCAGTTGACCGCAATTTTGAAGACAAGAACGATACAGTATACATAATGACTCCCAACGGTGCAGCAAATCTCCGCACGGACACATCCTTTGAGGATGATGCAAAAGCAGGCATTTCTCTCCCCAACGGCACAGAGCTTGAAAGAAGCCAGGCTGATGCAAACTGGAGTAAGGTAACTTACGAGGGTGAGGAATACTACATCGCTAACAAGCTTATCGTTGAGGTAGACGTTCTTGACGGCTTTGAGGAAACCTCCAAGACCATCAAGATCATAGTTGGATCTGTTAACGTAAGATACGTTCCCGCAAGAACAGCTGACGAGCCCATCGCTACTCTCGTTGAAGGCAACGAGGTTGAGGTAGTAGGCTTCAACGCTGACCTTGGCGAAGAGGGCTGGTACAAGATCAAGCTCACAGTAAGTGAGGATCAGCCTTACGAATACGGCTACATCTCCGCTTACCACGAGTACTCCGAGGAAGTTGTTGAAAACAACACCGAGGCAGCAGAGTAATATTTTAAGATAAATAAAAAATCCCATCGCGACGCGATGGGATTTTTTATTCTAAGGGCTCATATTATCTGCCCTTTTTCTTTTTATCTGTTGAAAATCCGAATTTGCCAAGCTTTTTACCAAGAGCATAATAATCTCCGTGAGCATATGCGCAAAGATTCGCCTTCTCAATACAAAGCTTGCCGTTTTTGTCAAGCAAGGACTCGTCTATATTCACTCCCACAATATCAGCCATAAACATATCGTGAGTTCCAAGCGGTATGATGTCGGTGACCTTACACTCCAGCGAAATAGGACACTCCGCGATTATCGGGCAGGATACGTACTGTCCCGCTTCCTTGTGCAGATTGCATTTTTTGAATTTGTCAACCTTTGCGCCCGTGTAAATTCCGCAATAGTCCGCAGATTTTACAAGCGAGGTGGGTGTGAGATTTATCACGAATTCCCCGCTCTCCTTGATGATGTCATAGGAATGACGGCTGGGGCGCACCGAGATATAGGTCTTTGGCGGAATGGTGTTAATAATTCCCGTCCATGCTATCGTAATTATATTGGATTTTTCCATGCTGCCGCAGCTCACCATAACGGGAGGCGCGGGGGCGATCAGCGTACCGCCCTTCCAATGCTGTTTTGCCATATATTTCTCCAAACGTTTTATAAACTTATACACACATTATATCAAAAAGGAATTCCAATGTCAATATGCAGAAAGTCTGCCGTATTATTTTTGAAAATTACACTTGCATTTATTAAAATATTGTGATATACTCTATGTATCTATAAATTAATGGAGTTTTTAATATGTTTCAAAATCAGCTTGTTTCCTTCTCGGGTATTCAGCCCAGCGGAAATCTAACAATAGGAAATTATCTTGGAGCCTTGAAGAATTTTTCTTCCTACTCCGAAAAATACAAGTGCTTTTACTGCGTGGTTGACTCACACGCCATAACCGTGCGTCAAAACCCCGCAGACCTTCGCCGCCGCACATACGAGACTCTCGCTCTCTACATGGCAGCAGGACTTGACCCCGAAAAGAATACTCTTTACGTTCAGTCACATGTTCACGAGCACGCGGAACTTGCTTGGATCCTCAACTGCTTTACAATGTTCGGCGAGCTTTCAAGAATGACACAGTTCAAGGATAAGTCTGCTCGTCACTCGGACAATATCAACGCAGGTCTGTTTACCTACCCCGCGCTTATGGCTGCGGACATTCTCCTCTATCAGACAGACGTTGTTCCCGTCGGCATCGACCAGAAGCAGCACGTTGAGCTTTGTCGTGACATCGCAACAAGAATGAACCAGCTCTACCCCGATCTGTTCACCATTCCCGAGCCCATAATTTCCAAGAACGGCAAAAAGATAATGTCCCTGTCCGAGCCCACAAAGAAGATGAGTAAGTCGGACGAAAATCCCAATGCGATAGTTTATATTCTTGACGATAAGGATACCATCATCCGCAAGTTCAAGAGAGCTGTCACAGACTCGGACACCGTTGTTCGCTATGCCGAGGGTAAGGACGGAATAAACAATCTGATGACTATCTACTCCTGCTTTACCGGCAAGGAGTTTGACGAGATAGAGCGCGAGTTTGAGGGCCGTGGCTATGGCGAGTTCAAGCTCGCAGTCGGCGAGGCGTGTGCTGACGCGCTTGCTCCCGTTCAGCAGAGATACAGTGAGATACTCTCCGACAAGGCAGGACTTGAGGCGCAGATGAAGAAAGGCGCCGAGGAAGCGTCATATGTTGCCCGCCGCACACTCGGCAAGGTTCAGAAAAAGCTTGGCTTCGTTCAGGTAAGATAATATCTTCTATAAAAAATTCCCGACGTCTGTCGGGAATTTTTGTTTTTATACGCTTTTCCTTATAGGTCTTAACGTATTGGGATCAAGCGCCGCGCAGAGCGCAACTGCGAGAACCCCCGTCAGTATAGCGTTGGGTATCATATACGAGGCGTTATAGACCAGCGAATACACCCATACGTTCATATTTTCGGGCGCGTAGCTTCCCCAAAGTATAACACCGGACAAAAAGCTGCAAGCAAATCGTATAAGACATACTATAACCGCTCCTGTGCCATAGCCGATAAGTCTGCGCTTGCCGAAAAGCTTGGCAAAAACGTCTGCAAGTCCTATGACCGAGAACGCTATAACGTAGTCAAGCAAAACACAAAGTACAACTGCCCACCATTTGTTAGCGGGCGGCACGTAAAAGCCGAGTGTCATCTGCAAGATCGAGTAAACAAAGCCCACTCCAACACCCCAGCCTATTCCGTGTCTGAAGGAATAGTATGCTATCGGCAGCATGCTAACGGTAATAGTTCCGCCAAAAGGCAGAAGCGCTCCCACACCCGTGACGGTGTTGAGCCATACGCACAGAAGCTCGATAACGTAAGCCAAAGCAATTATTATCGCGCCCTCCGTGACACAAAGAAGTCTCTTCTTCATTGTGATTTCCTCCTTAAAATAAAAATTTGTCCGCACGAAAAATCTTCCGGTGGACAAATTTACGCGATTTCAGGTGAAATCACTTATCTGAATCTTTCCTACGCCGGTATTATCCGTATCAGGTATGAGAGCTTAGCTCTCAGGGTTCGGAATACATCCGTCTCAGCCGTGTCCGTCAGCACATTAGATTGTGCGTATGTGGAGTCCAGCACCCCCGATTTTTTATGCGGTAGCCGCTTTGCGACCTTTGAATTATACTACACCGCGCGACCTTTGTCAAGACAATTTTTGCGTATTTAATCTTTGTTTACAAATTTCGACAACTGAAAAATCAAAAAATCGGATTGTCCGTCGGGATAAGTACAGGCAACACTATCATATCATTCAGTAAATATTTTACTTATCCGAAGGGAGCCCGCAGATATGATAGTCTTCGCTTTGATTTTAGCAACGCTTGCAAAGCTGGTTCAACCGGTACTTGGCATAGGCAGTACGCAAAACTTTCCCGAAACTCTGAGCCGAGAGGAAGAAAGCCTTTATTTTGAAAGAAAAAACCAAGGAGATGAGGAGGCCAGACAAAAGCTTATTTTGCACAATCTCCGCCTTGTTTCCCATATCGTGAGAAAATATTATTCATCGTCAAAAAACCAAGAGGACCTCATTTCCATCGGCACGATAGGACTCGTCAAAGCCGTGGATTCCTTTAATGCGGAAAACGGCGCCAGATTTGCAACCTACGCTTCAAAATGTATTCAGAATGCTATTCTCACACAACGGCATCAAACGGGTGCAAAGACGCAAAAGTAGCTCCCTGTGTGCAAAAAGGAGATATTTTGCGCTACTCAAAGGACAATTGGTACGTATTGACCGATAATGCGCTCGGCGTCGCAAAATATGCACCCCTCTACGTAAAGAGTGTTCCCTTCTCCACACCGCATCATTTAGTGGAATCCGAAAAATTCAACATTCAATATACTAACCCCGCAAAAATCACAGAAGTTGCAAACAAATTAAGATGGTACAGATATCACAACTCACTATTACAAAGCGAGGTAGCTGACATGATCGGGGTTAGCAGAAGCACATATATTCACTACGAGGAGGCAGAACGCGATTACTATCCGATAAACCACATACAAAAGCTTGCGGCGCTATATAATATCTCTGTCACCGACCTGCTTGATGAGTATAACACCTTCCTATATTGCGACCAAGGAAAACAAATCCAAGCTATGCGTCATTCGCTTAATATGACACAGCACGAATACGCAAAAGCGCTCGGCGTGCCGCTCGGGACGCTAAAAAAGTGGGAGCAAAACCAAGCTCGCATATATAAAAGCACCTGGGAAAGATACTTTAAGCTGCCGAAAAACTAACAGTATAAATCCTCTAAAGTAAAAGATAAACAAAAATGCGATACCACACTGCGTGGTATCGCACTTTTTTGTTGCCTTGCAATAGCGGCATTGCGCGCCAATATCCTAAGAAGGCATTGCCTTCCTTTGGAGGATATATCACTGACGGCTTGTCGTCTCGCGAATGATAGCATCGATCAGCGCAAGCTTCTGCTCCGAGGAACAGTTCAGCTTCTCTATGTAGCACGCGATGTGCTCCGCATGTGCCTTTGCCACCTTGGTTGCGAGTGTCGCCTGCTGCTCGGCTGTCATCGGGTAATGCACTATTACATTCATAATGTTGACTCCTTCCTGTGTATGTATATTGACCGGCACATTTTTTTATGCCTGCCCTATACCATAATTGTGCAAGATGGCTACACTTGATAACCGATAACACAGAAAGCTTTATATTATCGTTATGCGCTGATATTCAGCACGGCACATACATATAGGTTGTATGCGCCATGCTAATCATTCTAAAATGTCAGCAAATACGCCCTTCTGTCGCTGCTGAATTCGATATCGTGAGCATCCTCGAAAACGCCAATCAAAATACCGTTGATAGCTCTAATGTCATCCATACTGAGCATTTCCTCGTCGGGATTGGCGACGAAATCCATCATCCACTCAGGCTGCCACCCAATCTCCGCTATGAACAGTTCGATCTCATCGAAATTGTAGTTTTAGGCACTTTTGTAAAGCTTAGTATATGTACATCTGCTATATCCTCTTTGCATAATGTTACCTCCTCTCGTACGTATTGGCGCATAATATTCGTTCGCCTT
>JAZRCL010000088.1:0-16055 GCA_045659745.1 Eubacteriales bacterium | reverse complement strand
GCTTTTAGTGACAGATACGCGGACTTGCACACAAAGCTTTACTTGTAAAGCTTTGTAGATGTTCAAGTCTTGTCCTTAGACCTTGTGCCCATTCGGATTTTTTGCTTTTAGTGACAGGCACGAGAACTTGCACACAAAGCTTTACTTGTAAAGCTTTGTAGATGTTCAAGTCTTGTCCTTTGAATTTTTAGGTGCGCCGCAAGTTCAAGTCGCTTTGGCTTTGCCCAAGTAGGTCACTTAGACCAAAAAATCCGAATAGACACAGGGTCCATTCGGATTTTTTCTTTATAACTCTAATAATTTAGGGTCAACGTATTCAACAACAAAAGAGTTCGCCCAGAATCCGGCTTTGATATAAACCTTTGTGTAAGCAACAGGATTTTCGGGGGAAATGGTAACCTGTAGGTCGCGACATTTTCTGCTCATACCCACAGCGGAATGAATGTTATAGGTACCAAACTTAACAGGGATACGCAACAGCTCTTTATTGCCTATATGACCATAAGGCTGATCGTTTATATACAAGCCGAAGCCTCCCGCAATTCCATAAGGAGAGCCTTGACGGTATATGTAAATGCTACCTTCTTCTTCAATACCTAAATGCTGGTGGCATTTAGGGCAAGGCTCATTTACCGAATAAACATTGTCTGCTTCGCCGCAATGCGGACACTTAATTCTGATTTTTGCTGCCATTTTGCTTTCTCCGTTTCTTGTTTATTTAAAATTATTTTATCACAGAATGGATTATTTGTCAACAAAATATCCTCGATAATTTCTTACTGCCTCTTCATCTGTCTCAAAAACAGCAGAACGGCCGCAGCAATTATTACTATCGCATAGCCAAGTACCCACCACAAGTGGGATACTGCAGCACTAAGGTCGCCCGCAATCACAGCGCGCTCCATTTCTACGGCGTGGACAAAGGGAAGCGCATAGGCGATCTTTTTGAACACACCGCCCACAAGCTCAAGGTCAAACCAGATGCCCGAGAACCACGCGGAGAGGTTAGTCAGAAGGGCACCGCATATTCCACCGACCTGCTTGTCGTTGAATATACTTCCGCAGAGAAGTCCAAGCCCTATATACAAAAGAGCAATTGGAATTATAAAGACAATGGCGAGCAGAATATTGACACTTATCTCAAGCTTTAATATTACCGCAAAAATATAGCAAGCCACTGTCGCTACCATAGATATTGGTATCAGAGGCAGGGTATAGCCGAGGATGAAATCCACGGGTGTCATTGGCGTTGTGTAAAGGCGGGACATAAAGCTGCTTTGTCTGTCCTTTGCTATGACAGTAGCAGAGAACAGGGTCATAAACGAAAGTCCGAACACCGTCACACCGGGGGCGAGGTGCTGTATTTCAAACAGACTCACGGGGATATTTGCCTGAATTGCGCTGAGCAGAAGCAAAAGCACGACGGGAAATCCGAAAAGGAAGCAGAGATTTAAGGGGTCGCGCATAATCTCCTTGAAGTTTCTTTTTGCAAAGGTTAACATTCTCATTTTTACACCCCCTTAACAATGTTTATAAAGGCTTGCTCAAAATTATCTGTTTGGGCAATTTTCTTTATGTTGTCGGCAGTATCGCAGACAAGGAGTCTTCCGTCCTTCATAATGGCAATACGGTCGGAGAGAGCCTCCGCTTCTTCCATATAGTGAGTTGTCAAAATAATAGTGACCTTACCCTTCAGCTCGCGGATGATGTCCCAAAGCTCACTCCTTGCGATAACGTCAAGACCGAGCGTGGGCTCGTCGAGAAATAGTATATGCGGCTCGCTTATAAGAGCCATTGCGATACTGAGTCTGCGCTGCCAGCCGCCCGACAGCTTTCCCGCCTTTCTTTTCAACACGTCGTCAAGATTCAGCAGGGAGGTAAGCTTACTGATTTTCGCCTCGGTCTTTGCTTTATCAAATCCGTAAATTCCGCACATCAGCTCAAGATTTTCGCGCACCGAAAGCGCGGGCGCTATGGCTGTCTCCTGCGGGGAGACAGCAATCATGGATTTAACGGACGCTGTATCCTTGAGTATGCTTTTGCCGTTAAGATAAGCATCACCGCTCGTGGGCTGTGTAAGACACGACAGCATTTTTATCGTTGTAGTCTTTCCCGCGCCGTTGACACCCAGCAGGGAAAACAGCTCGCCCGACTCAATGCAGAGCGAGAGATTGTCAACCGCGAGAACATCCTTATATTTTTTTGTAAGACCTTCAATTTTTATTGCAATCATTTTTGCGCCTCCTCCGTTATGTGTTTATATCGGATGCCTTGATATACGTCTGTCAGCATATTACTGATAAGCTCCCATTCAAGTGAAAGATAGGACGTTGCAAGCATCGTTGCAATGCCGTGAACCCACGCCCACATTTCAAAATGCATCCGCTCTGCCTTTTCTTTCGAGATGTTGTTTGCATGCATAATAATCTCAACAGACGCCTCAAAGTCGGGCGACGCCACAAACTCCGCACCGTCTCTGTCGCACATAAAAAGCAGTTTGAAGAGCTGTTTTTCTTCCTTGGCAAATCGTATGTAAGCCATACCAAACGCCTTATACTGAGGATATTTTCCGCTTTCTGCGTCATTCTGAAGGAAACTAAGGTATAACTCGTATGCGGCGGAAATAACCTCGCCCTGCAATTGCTCCATAGTTGCGAAATTGGAGAATATGGGCTGCGTTGAGCAGTTCAAAGCGGCGGCGATGGCTCTCGCGTTGATAGCCGACTCGCCGTTTGCTCTCACAAGCTCAAGAGTGGTTTTGATAATATCTGATTTTGTGATTTTTACCTTGGGCGGCATAATACACCTCCTAAATATAGCAATCGTTATATATCAATTGCTATTTTATCATAAGTTATCTTTCTTGTCAATAGCTTTTATAAAAACTCCCTCGTTTTTTAACGAGGGAGTTGTAGCTTTATGAATTTATTATATCCTTAAAATAGTTTGTGGGGGCGGGGTCGGGCGGTGAGATGAGACTGTCAAACAGCTCAGCACCTATATATTCACGCGCCTCGTCAATCCAGGTCTGCTCGTTTTGACTTTCCATATCGCGAATGGCATAGCATATCTTTTTGTAATCGCCGGGGGTAATAAGCAGGTGCATATCGTCGGCGTAGCCTTTTTCATAGCGAAGTCCGAGATGCAGGCTGGACTCATCGTCAAGCGGCATATCCGCATATCTGTTGATAATAAACCAATCAAGATTTTGGGAATTTCGGAGCTTGATATATGCCAGAACAAAGGAATATGCGCCCTTATTTTCTGTCTCGGGGTCATCGCTTGAGGTATGGAAGCCCTGCTCGTCAAACACGACTCTGCGAGTCTGTCCACGGAATTTGAACTCATCAAGCTCAACAATATGCTGCCACATTTCCATATTTTTCATAGTTATGCGGATTGTGTCATACGAAAAGGTTGCCGTTGTGTCCTGGTAAAACTGGCTCTGGGTAAGATTTTCGGGGTAGGGGTGAGCGGCAATACCCCAATCAAAGTCGCCGTCGCGATGGGAATATTTCAAAAGATATGCAAGGCATTCGCGCGAGGTGTAATAGCGAAGCTCGTCGGGTTTGAGGCTCATAGTAAAGTAATGGTCAAGCGAGATGTTTGCGCGGCTGTGAGCATAGTATTTACGCGCTATAAGGTGCGCAAGACGGAGCTGCTCTGTGTATTCCTCCATATAGTCCTCGCACTTCATAGGACCACAATTGTGCCACGTGTCGGGAGTGTTAACCTCGTTGCCGACGTCAAGCACGTGCGCGCAACAGAGGGGAGAGCTTCTGTCCACGTATCGAGCGCAGACAAAGTCCACAAACGCGCAGTACATATCAAGACCCTCCTCGGTCCGGATGTTGAACGCGCTCATCTCCTCGTTAAATCCCATATCCTCATATGCAGGGTGCAAAATTACCTTCATAAGAGCGTCATCAGAGCCGCACAAGCGATAGCTCGGTCTGTTGATAAGTCTTATCAGACAAGGAATATTTCGCTTGATGCAAGGAAGCATAAGCTTGTCGTACAGATCCATAAAATTGCGGTCGAAATAGTACTCCTTGCCGTTGTAGATATGAACTATATCATTCTCCTCGGGGACAAGCTTTTGTATCCACGCGCAGTTTACCTCGGTCATCATACAGCCAAAGCCCATATAATCGTAGTCGTATTCCTCGGACGTGACCCACGTGCCCACAGGCTTTTTTACGCTTGGCTCGGGGGAATTATCGCGCGAAAAATCGGCAGAGAAGTCCGTCACGTATCTGACGCCGTCAACCTCGACTCCGTCAGCTTTGACGTCAAAGCGGCAGGTGAGCATATCGTAGCTATCTATATATCGAGGGAAAATTATATGCCCGTCGCTAACAAGGGAGCTTGTGCTAACCAAACGTCCCGTGTGCTTTTGCTCCGCGTCACCGCAAATAAGCGGCACGTATGCTGCGGCATATACGTTGCCCACGCACTCGCCGTCAATGTGAAGTCTTATTTCATTTTGTGTTGCTATTATGTTATTGATTTTCATAAACGCCTCCAGATGACTGTCTGTATTGATTATATCAAGATTTGTAAGGAAAATCAAGTACCAAAGTCAATATTTGCAAATATTGACTTTTGGGGGGAGAGGTGGTATAATTAAATTGCACCGTATGTGATTTCTGTGCACAAAACAAAGGAGATGATATTATGGCTTTTGAGATTGATGAAAATGTACTGCGCTTTTTGAACGGACATTTAGGAAACAATGATGAGGATGCATATAAAAGATGCTCTGATTTTGCATACAGAGATATGTGCAGAACTATCACATTTGCCTCCGATTATAAGGAATCTAAAGAAAAGGGAAGCAAGGTAAATAATGAAATTGCCCAAAATAAAAGGGATAAAAGAGATAAAATAACAGAAGTCATAAAAAAACAAATAGAGCAATGGATAAAAAATACACCCTCAGAAGAAGATTTTAACAGTCAGCATACTGCGCTGTGCAGCACGATCATCGATGAATATAAAGGTACTACAGATCAGGGTGATCCAAAGAACAGTCTGTATTTTGGACAAGCGCAAAAGTGGGTAAATATGACTTTGAAAAATTTGTACGTTTATTCAGAAAGCAATCGCACACAGCTTTCCTTAAAATCGCTTCTTCCGTATATGCATATTCCAATAGATAGCATTATAATGGATATTGCTGCTGGAAGTAAAAAATGCTATGTTGATAATAACACAATCACATATGGGATAAAAAAGCCGAAGAATGGTAATAATAAGGAAATCTGTTGGAGTAAATTTGATGAAACAACCTACAAGGAATATCAAAAAGCTTTAACAGACAAAATTAAAGAAACACATCCGAGTATTGATCCGATCATATGGGAGCTCACGCACTGGAGTACGGTTACATCCGAAAAAGAGAAATAAGCATTAACAAGCCCTCCGCAATTTTGCGGAGGGCTTGTTGCTATCATATTTAATTACAGACTCAAAGCATATTTGAGCTTTTTATCAAGCTCTGTCATAATTTCATCGCTCAAACGCCCAATATGATTTTTTAAGCGCTTAGTATCAATCGCTCTGATACCAAAAAGTAGAATCCTATATGGAAAACACGCAAACTCCGGTATATCTGCAGCAATCGTTGCCATTGCCGTTTTACTCCCAACTTCAATGTTATTTGAAGACAGCGGTGCAACGATAACAGTACCGTCATTTGAGCAGACTTCATCATTCAAATCATCGTTTTGAATAACAACCACGTACCGCATCCCGCCCATTTCTGTACCCAATACAGGTGATAGATCAGCAAAAAATATATCTCCACGCTTGATTTTCATAAGTTTACACCTCCTGCTTTGTGGCATCCTAATTATAACATAATTTTCTTTAATTTTCAAGTAATATAGTTAGCCATCATTTTTTGATACTCTCTCGGATAATAGGCTTGATACCAAGTAAGTATAATGGAATATTTCAATTCTAACACCGCAAGAGCCTTTGTTGACATATAATGCGTGATTCTAATAAAGCTACCAAACCAATCGTCGAGTCCAAGCATCGAAAGTGTTTGGTTGGTATAATCGCCCATTCCGCGCTCAAGATAATATCCACGCCGAGCTTTGTTCGCTACGTCATAGGCAAAGCCCGCATCGTGAAAATCGCAATCACGCATCGCGTCACGGATGGTCATAAACACTTCGTCGCACGTAGCGGGAATATCGGAAAGGGAGCACGCACCGTCTGCAATCAGATATTCGGAATTATGTCGCCAAGTACAGGTGCCGTGTGCGAGTCCGATCAGTTTCAAAAGATCGTGATACGTTAGCGGATGTGCGGTCGCAATCATCTGCTTGATAACCTTTTCGCCGCCAAGACCTGCCAATTTCTCAAAATTACCTGTCAGTAATCTGCGCTTTACCTCGCGGTCGTTCAAGTCAATGTCATCCATACAAATGCCCGTAGCCTTTTCAAGCTGCTTGCAGATATTGACTGTGTCCAACAGCGACCTTTGAAAATGCGAGAGGATGGAATCAAACAGTTGTTTGTAGTTTTCGGGAACGGTGTCGGCGGTCTTGAGTTTTTTTGCGTATGGCAGATATGTTTCAAAGGGAATGTCAAAGCCATCGGGCTTCATTCTCTCACCGCACGCGCAGGTACGGTCGAGAAGATCGAACACGCACCTGCCTTCCATCCATTCCACCGTTTTACATTTCGGGCAATAGTAATGCGCGGGGAGCGGATTTTCATCAACCGTGCCGAGCAGATATGCTACAAGACATGAGGCAACGACATTTTTGACGATCAATCGCTCACCTGCATCCTCGGCTTCCTGTCGGAGCCCCGCAAGGTCGTAAAAGTATTTCCCAACCTTGTATTGCATAAAGGCTTGCTTTTCGCTATAAAAGCGGCTGACGATACGCAGATCGGGCATATCTCCGTAAAGCCCAAATATTCGATTGTACGCTTTATCCCAGATTTCTTTTTCGGTCATCTCTGATTTTCTCCTTGATACTTCTCAAGTGCATCAAACACCTTATGATAAACAAGCTGATTGGGATAATACCGATAATCCGAAAAAATATCAATTCCACGCCCCTCAAAGTGCTGTAATATTGCAGCGGCGCAGGCGGCAGAGCGACTTTGACCGAAATCGCATTGACAGAGAATATCGCGTCCATCAGCTCTTGCCTCATAAATAAATTTTGCAAGCTCGTCTGCTTCGGCAAGATAGGTTTCGTAGGTATAGCCGTAATCCTCGAGGATTTCAATATCAATGTCGGGGATCAAAATGTTGAACACGCGGTCACATACGTTTCCGAAATACACTCGTACTTCTTCGGCTCTGCGCGTTTTTCGCGGACTGCAAAAGCTGATGACGGCGGTGTTCTTCGGGAATTCACCCTGCATCAGCTCTTTGATTGCTTCTCGTGAGTAGATTTCAACCTTCATTTTAGTATCCTCCCTAAAGTTCAATATATTTGTAATTGCTATCCTGCAAACAACTGACATAGCCTGCGGTTAGCTCGGTAGGAATAATGCGCTCTGTGAACGTACTGTTGCCGTCATAAATACGGATGCGCGTTTCTGTATCGGATTTTTTTTCTGAGGTGCAACAGTATTTGAACACTTGATTTTTGAGATCGGGCGGTGTGAAAGGCTCAATGATAATCTCATAGGCGAAGTTCACTATTTCCTTACTACAATCCCACGTGTCATAAATACAACCGTCAACGCAAGCAGACCAATGCTCATTCATATCGAGAATGTATCTGCCGTGGGGATATTTTTTGCAAAATTCCTCGGCGGTCAAATTATCTTCAGGAAGAAGTTTACTCGCTTTCAATACATCCTCTACATAGCGAAGATTTTTGATACTGTTAAAGGATTTTGCACCTGTGACCTTCTTGTATTCGTTCAATTCTCGCTGAACTTTTGAGTAATCCATACCCGTCACCACGACGATGGTGCGTTTTACGCAATCGTCGGTTGACAAGCCCTTGGGATGAGGATTATAATATTTATACATCTTGTGTATTCCTTTCTTTCAATGCTTGTTTATATTGTTCGCGGTAATCGGTAAGTGTAGCACCATTCGCGGCAGAATAGTGATCCTCCGGGAAACCATCATACTCCCAACCGCAATTGCGGCAGATATCATAATTATCAAGCGTTTTGCGCTTACAAACAGGGCAGACGATAACTGTATGATCCTCATCATAGGCTGTACCAACGGGTGGCAAAACGCGCTTGCAAGGTGGCTTAATCATTATGTTCCTCCATATTTACTATATGAATGTTGTGAGGCGTTGTATTTTGCAAATGATAGCCTTCACAAATCGAGGCAAACACCTGTCTGTTAAGCCCTGCGACCTTATTAAGATAAGGAGTGATATCTACCGCCTCATCAATTCGATCAAAAAAATCATAGATGAATATGGGGCGGTCGTCGTCAGCGTGAATTTGCTTGATAAATTCTTCAAAAGCCAAGAGCCTGCGGTCACTTTCAGAAAGGCGGATATCTGTTGCGATTTTGCTTGTATCCAATACATTGCTGTTATCTACATTACGTTCCGTACGCTTTTGGAGGTACTCCTCAGTATCATCAATGGAGAATTCAATACTGTTTGGCTTGAAGTTGGCGGCAATACGGTTATCTCCGATGAAATCTGCGTTTCTGATGTAGCAAACCGTGTGGCTCTTGCTGTCCATTTCAATATCTGCGTGAAGCACGAAGCGTCCATCGTCAACGCGGTCGGGATTGCTCTGCGCACCGAAGTCACCAATCAACTCGCGCATAAGGTCAAGGGCAAGATCAGAATAGCGACCACGAAGAACGCAAATGGGCGCGGTGGTTGCAAATTCGATATTAAGGGCGGATGCGGATGTAATTTGGAAGTGATTGATTTTCATAAGTGTTGATCTCCTTTTTGTGCGTGAATTTATGTGTGGGCATTATATCACAACAAGTAAATTTTCTGAAGTAAAAAATTCTCATTCACTCATGCGAAACAGTTTTGCAATTGCCGGTTCACAAAATTAACTCAAAAAACAAAAAAACAAGGGGATATCCCCCCTGTTTTTCCAAGAAATGTAAATTTTCACTATATACCCAAAAAATTTCTACTCAAAAAATCACTGTTTATTCTCAAGACTTTTCTTTATGGCATTGATGCTCTCAACACTGATTACGTGCTCTATTTTGCACGCATCCTCGGACGCGATGTCCTCGGGAACGCCCATCGACACAAGCCAATTTGATATAAGAGTGTGTCTCTCCATTATTTTCTCGGCTATCTCGCGCCCCGAGTCAAGAAGGGTAATGTGTCCGTCGTGGTCGGTCTCAATATATCCGTTCTCGCGAAGATTTTTCATAGCGACACTGACGCTTGGCTTTGAAAACTCAAGCTCGTTTGCTATGTCTATTGCTCTGACAGAGCCGTTTCTCATTTGCAGACGGAGAATGGTCTCAAGATAGTTTTCCGCTGATTCGTGTATTTTCATTTTCCGCCTCCTTTGATTACTTTATTTTATTGTATCACAATCTCCTCGAAAATGCAATAGTCAATTCATAAGAAAAGAATACTGCCCACGTCGTATAATGCCTCGTCCGATAAGGAGGTGACTCTATTTCCGTGAGAATTGCAAAATTCAATTATTTTATCACCGTCGGGATGTATGGAAACATCACCGCAAAAATAAATATTTTTGCCGTCATTTCCTGACGCGCCGCCGATAAATCCGCAGCTGTATCCGTCAAGAGCCACGCCGTCTGGTGAGACAAGCAGAGCGTCAATTCCACATGCCGCGCAAGCCCTATAAATTGACTTATCCGAGGTGATTATAGCGTTATCATCCACCTTGCAGACAGAGCATTTTGTGTATCCCTGATTTGTGTGAATTACGTCAAGCTTTTGCGCTTTTGCTCGACTTAATATAAGCTTTGACACTGTGTTTGTATTGCACAAAAGCTTGTCTCCGAGCAAGACGCAGTTAAAAAGCACGTCTTGGGGGTATTCTGCCGACATGTGCTCGTTGGAGAGTACAAGCTCAAGTCCAAATTTTTGCGCCAAGGTGTCAATTATTTCTTTATTGCTTTGATAATATGTCTTATGACAGAACAGCCCTCCAAGCCCCATAAATATAAGCATATCGGGGTGCGCAGAGACGGGCTCTGCAAGATAGTCTGCGCGCGGCAAAGACACAATCTCAAAGCCAAGCTCACCCAAGCGGGAAAGGGAAGCGGAGGGGGTTCTGCAATCAATTATTGCTGTCATATAACCTCCATAGGTATAAGTAAAGGGCGTTTCCGAAGAACACGCCCTTTGACTGTAAATATGGAAACCTACGCGAAATTATGCGCGGTTAACTTTGCCCGAACGAAGGCAACGGGAGCATACCGCAACGGTCTTGGGTGTACCGTCAACTATAGCCTTTACCTTGCGGATATTGGGCTTCCAAGTTCTGTTTGTTTTTCTGTTAGAGTGAGAAACATTCTGACCGAAAACAACACCTTTTCCACAAACACTGCACTTTGCCATTATTGATACCTCCTGTTTCATATTTACATGAATATATCATTGAAATTTTTATTAAACGTCATGCAACTTTGATATTATACCATACTTTTTTTCAAATTGCAAGGGGTTTTTTGAAATTTTTTTAAAATTACTTAAAATGATAAATTTTTACATGTTTTTCTTGGATGTTGGTCATGAATTTGTGAAAACTCATCAAACAAATTCGCCCTCGCAGACGTTTTGGTCGTGTGAAAGAATGCGGATTCTGCATATTTTAGCGTGAAGGTCGGTATTACACTTGACCTTAACCTCCACAAATTCGGGAGTATGCCCGAAGAAGTACCCACCGCTCTGAGACTCGAAAAGAACTTCAGCTTCTGTACCGATAAGACTGTCAAGTATCTCGCTCCGTATGGCTGCTGCCTTTTGAGAAAGCATGGTGACTCTTTGGTGTTTTATCTCATCGGGGACTTGATTTTTCATAGTCGCCGCAGGCGTGCCGCGTCGCTTGGAATAGGGGAAGGCGTGCACCATTAAAAATCTTGCGTTTTCAATGAGCTTGCAGCTCTCGTCAAAGTCCTCCTCGGTCTCACCGGGGAAGCCTGCGATAATGTCGGTCGTGAGCTGAAGCGTGGGGAAGGCGTCGCGCAAAAGATTTACCGCGCGCATAGCCTGCGCAGAGTTGTATTTGCGTTTCATATTCGCCAAAACAGAACTGCTTCCGCTCTGCATCGAAAGGTGAAAATGCGGAGTTATAGACTTAAGATTTTTTATTCTGTCAACAAATTCTGGCTTGATGATGCTTGGGTCAAGTGAGCCGAGACGCACTCTGCCGATTCCGTCGAGCTTGTCTATTTTCTCAAGAAGGGTAGCGAGATTTTCAGCGTCCGACAAATCTCTGCCGTACGAGCCCGTTTCAATTCCCGTGAGTACGACCTCGCGACAACCGCCGCGGATAAGTCCCTCAACCTCACAAATCACCTCGCCCATAGGCTTTGAACGGATAGGACCGCGTGCTGCGGGTATAGTGCAGTATGTACAACGCGACTCGCACCCGTCCTGAATTTTTACGTATGCGCGCGTGCGGTCGAATTTTGTGATAGACATACTCTCAAAGCCCGCTGTATCGAGAGAGGGAATATTTATTTCTGTCTGTGAGTTTTTCACGCTACGCGCAAACAACTCCTCAAGCTTTTGGACTACCGAGAGCTTGTTCGAGTTTCCGCAAATATAGTCAACACCCGAAATTGCGGATACCGCATCGGGAGACGTCTGTGAATAGCAGCCCGTGACAAGCACGAATGCGAGCGGATTTTTGCTCATCATTCTGCGAATGGTCTGCCGAGCCTTTCTATCTGACTCCGCAGTCACCGTGCAGGTGTTGATAATATAAGCCGAGCAAACGTCTGTCGAGGACATTATCTCCCATCCGCGAGACTCAAGAGCCTCGGCAATAGCCTGAGATTCATATTGATTTACTTTGCAACCGAGCGTCGCCAGAGCGACTGTTTTTTCTGCCATAATCTACTCCAAATATCTGAATAACACATATATTTTATCACTAAATATGTCTTTTGTAAATATATTTGCAAAAAATGCTTGAAAAATCTATTTATTAGTAGTATAATAAATTATAATTAAGATTTACGAAAGGTAAGGTACAGATATATGAGTCAGCTTCATATCGTAGACCACCCCCTTATTACACACAAGCTCTCTATTATGAGAAACAAGAAAACAGGCTCCAAGGACTTCCGCGAGCTTCTCAATGAGATTTCTATGCTTATGGGATATGAGATCACGCGCGATCTTCCCCTTGAGGACATAATTATCGAAACGCCCATCTGCAAGACAAAGGCGCAGATGATCTCGGGCAAAAAGGTTGCAATAGTGCCCATTTTGCGCGCAGGAATCGGCATGGTTGACGGAATACTCAGCCTTATGCCCGTTGCAAAGGTAGGACATATCGGTCTTTACCGCGACCCTGAAACTCACGAGCCCGTTGAGTATTACTGCAAGCTTCCTGCAGACATTCAGGATAGAATAGTAATTCTTATCGATCCCATGCTCGCAACCGGCGGCTCTGCTTGCGACGCGCTTCAGACTTTGAAGAACAAGGGCTGCAAGCACATTAAGTTTATGTGTCTTGTTGCGGCTCCCGAGGGAGTTAAGAAGGTGCAGGATGCACACCCCGACGTAGAAATTTACACGGCGGCGCTTGACGAGTGCCTCAACGACCACGCGTACATCGTACCCGGTCTTGGCGACGCAGGCGACAGAATATTCGGAACTCTGTAATATACTGTGAGAATAATCAAAATAAAAAAGAACGATGCGGGACAGCGACTCGACAAATTTCTCTCAAAGGCAGTTTGCGGACTTCCCGCATCTCTTATGTATAAATATATACGCACAAAAAAGATAAAGGTAAACCGTAAGCGCGCAGAACAGAATTATTTTCTCTGTGAGGGCGACGAGATACAGCTTTTTATCCGCGAGGAGTTTTTTGAGTCTCCCGAAAAGGACACGGGCGCGCTCTCAAGGATAACTCCCAAGATAAGCGTAGTGTATGAGGATGAAAATATCATTCTTTGCAACAAGCGTCCGGGCGTACTTGTTCACGAGGACGAGGGCGCGGGTGATAATACCCTTATTATGCACATCAAGGCGTACCTCTACCGCAAGGGAGAGTATGACCCCGAGGACGAGCAGTCCTTTGCGCCTGCGCTGTGCAACCGTATCGATAGAAATACGGGAGGCATAGTTATAGCGGCGAAGAATGCCGAGGCACTCCGAGTGATGAACCAGAAGATCAAGGACGACGAGATACGAAAATTCTATATCTGCGCCGTTCACGGCAATATGGAGAAGGACAGGGAAACTCTTATGGGTTATCTCAAAAAGGACGCCAAAAACAACACCGTCAAGGTTTCGGATAAGGCAATAGACGGCTATAAAAACATAATTACCAAATACCGCACGCTCACTCGCCACGGAGGCAACAGTCTGCTTGAGGTGGAGCTTGTTACTGGACGTACACATCAGATACGCGCTCATATGGCGCATATAGGTCACCCTTTGCTTGGCGACGGTAAGTACGGAATAAACAGATCAGACAAGGGCAAAGGATATAAATATCAAGCTCTGTATTCTTACAGACTTATATTTGATTTTGCCGACAACTCGGGAGCTTTGGGCTATCTTAAAGGAAAAGAGGTCTCGCTGTCACCCGAGGACATATGGTTTGTTTCGGATTTTCCCCGCGCGCATCAGATAATTGAGGGACTGCGTAAAAAATAAAACACAAAAGAAGGAGTCTATATGCTGCAAATAATAAAAAAATATAAAATTGCGCTCTTGTGCATATCGGGACTTCTTACAGCGCTCACCGTGGTTTTCCCTGCGGTAGGCTTTCTTGAATGGTTGACTCTCATTCCTGCCGCAATGGCGCTTATATGCGTTGCGGACGACAGGAAGATAAAGCTTCGCCGAGTATATCTTTATGGCGCGGTATTCTTTATGTCGTATTACCTTGTGATATACCATTGGTTCTTGTATATGTATCCCTTGAGCTTTATGGACGTGTCAAAGGGCGTCGCGATACTCGTTGTGACTGTCGCGTGGATAGGGCTTTCCATTATACAAACGATTTCAAGCTCACTTATATTCCTTGTGTTTGCGTTTATATTCCGCAGTCGGATATTTGAAAAGCTCAAAATACTCGCTCCGTTTTTGGCGGCGGCGCTTTGGGCGGTTATTGAGTGGTCGCAGACGATCGGCTGGTGGGGCGTGCCGTGGGGCAGGCTTTGTCTCGGTCAGACAAAGACGAGCCTGACGCTGCTTTCTGCGTCGGTTTTTGGCTCTTACTTTGTAAGCTTCCTCATCGTTGCGGTAAATTTCTGCATAGCATATCTGCTTATCAGACAGGACTTTACAAAGATTCTTGCGACTGCTTGTATATGTATGGTGGTTGGAAACCTTATGATCGGTGCTGTTGTTAAAATCTCGTATAGCAACAAAGACAATCAAAAGATTACCGTTGCTGCAATTCAGGGAAATATTCCTTTGAACGAAAAATGGAGTCCAAATACAAAACAGATAATTAAAGAGGCGCATACCAAATACACGCTTGAGGCGGCAGAGAACGGAGCAGACCTCGTAATATGGGCGGAAACGGCGTTCCCGTACGACTTGGACGAGGAGATGGCAGATTATTTTTCGTCTATCGCTAAAGATGGGGAGACAACTATCATTGCTGCGTGCTTCACACTTCCCGAAAAGCCTGTATATGCCGAGGACGGAGGTCTTCGCTCGTACAACTCACTTTTTGAGGTGAAGGAGGACGGAAGCTTCGGTGAGGACATATATTCCAAGCAAAGACGCGTTCCGTTTGCGGAATTTGTGCCCATGCGCTCTATGATAGAAATTCTTATTCCTCCGCTTGCAGAGCTTAATATGCTTCCAAGCGACATTATATCTGGAGAGGAAAGTGTCGTGCTGCATACCGAAAAGGGCAACGTCGGTTGTATGATTTGCTTTGACTCGGTTTATGAAAACATTGCTCTCGAGGCGGTGCGTGGCGGCGCGCAGATGCTTATAGTATCTACTAACGACGCTTGGTTTGATGATTCCGCGGAGAACTATATGCACACCTCGCAGTCCAAGCTCCGTGCTATTGAGACGGGAAGATACGTCGTTCGTGCGGCAAATACAGGAATCTCAGGTATAGTCAATCCTATGGGCGAGCTTGAGGAAGAGCTTGGCATTCTTGAGGAGGGATACGTAATCGGGGATATTTATCTTAGAAATCAGACGACAGTCTATACTGTAATAGGAAATCTCTTTGTTTATGTTTGCATAGGACTCACGTCAGCGCTTCTTTGCGCTTCGTTGTTCTTATATATAAAAGACAGAAAGGTAGTAAATAAGACATGAAAAAGGTCATTATTATAGTGGCGATTCTCGTAGCCGTTATTATTGCGGGAGCGGTTATCGCGTCAATTTTGCTCCAGCCCGAGGAGATAAGACTTTCGGGTACGTATAGCAACGAGGTGCTCCAGACGGGCGGAACGCTGTCTTTTGACGAGGAAAAGGTCGTCGCCACGTACAGATCCGCGGGAATCGAGGTCTATACGTTGACCGGAGAGTATGAGATAATTGACGGGTCAATAATTATGACCTTCGAGGATGATCGTCCTGATAACGTCTTTGCGGGCACGTTTACGTTCGAGCTTGGAGAAGGCTATATATTGGTTGACGGACTTAGATATACCAAGAAATAATAAAGCTTTTTGCAACACGGAACTTCTTAACTGTTTCTTAAATAATAGAATTTATGTTGGAATTTCTTGACAAAAGCTGGCAAAAGGTGTATAATAGTATTACAATAAAAAATTCAGGAGGATTTTTCATTATGAAAAAGAACTTTCTTAAAATTACAGCGCTTGCGCTTCTCGCAGTTATGATTTGCACTATGCTCGTTGCTTGTGGCGGACCCAACAAGGATCCCGAAAAGGCAAAGGAAGCACTTGAGGATGCAGGTTATACCGTTGT
>JAZRCL010000087.1:0-15986 GCA_045659745.1 Eubacteriales bacterium | reverse complement strand
ACAGGAATTGGCAAGCCAATGCGCTTGAGGTTGTTTGTTCTCATAACCCCAAGAGTTATGTTGATTTATAAAAAAGGCAGAGCTTATCGCTCTGCCAAAAAATCAGTTGTTTTTTCTGAATGCGTTTTTATCGCAGCCCTTATCAAAATTGGGGTTGAACGCGTAGAAATTCTTGGAGTCGAGGTTATCCTGAGTGATTCTCAGGGCGTCGCCGAATCTCTGATAATGCACTACCTCGCGCTGACGCAAGAACTTAATGGGTTCTTTAACGTCGGGGTCGTCAACGAGTCTTAAGATGTTGTCGTAGGTCGTGCGAGCCTTTTGCTCTGCCGCGAGGTCTTCGTGAAGGTCGGTAAGTATGTCGCCCTTGATGCCGACGTATTTCATATCAAAGGGCACGCCCGCTGCAGAGACGGGATAGATGCCTGTGGTATGGTCAACAAAGTAGTTTGCAAAGGGTGATTTTGCTATCTCGTCCTCGGAGATGTTGGCGGTAAGCTGGTGGAGTATTGCCGCTATCATCTCGAGATGGGCGAGCTCCTCGGTTCCTATATCCGTCAGGATGCCGACTACCTCGCCGTAGGGCATAGCATATCTCTGGTTGAGATAACGCATAGACGCTGCCAACTCGCCGTCAGGGCCGCCGAGCTGGGAAATTATGATATTTGCGAGCGTAGGGTTAGGATTTTTAATTTTTACGGGGAATTGAAGTTTCTTCTCATAAGTCCACATATTCTATATTTTCTCCTTTCATCAATTTGCGTCGTAATGCCACGGCCAAGGGGATTTTATCCAATCCCAACTATCGTGGGATGTATTGCCCGCGGCGGTGAGAGGAGCGTGGGCCTCATATTCTCTTATAAGCTTTTCCCGCATATCAACAAGCTTATGATAGTAGTTCAATGCTTCCTGGCAGTGGGGGTAGACGTCGAGATAAAGAATAGTCTCCGCAAGTGCGAAATCTATTTTGCGGATCTTATCCATAAGACGGGAGCAGTTTGAGTTGTTATTGTTGTTATTATTGTTATTATTGTTGCAACAGTAGTTTCTTTCCATATCAGCACCTGTCCTTTCCGCATCTTTGTCCTTCGAAGGGAAGGTCAAGCTCCGAAAACAGTGTTCCTCTTGAGAGGGCGGTGTCCTCATCGTAAAGATTTGTAAAGCACTGGAGGGGCGAGAACACCATAGCAAGAGGGTAGTCCTTAAGTCCCCAGCTGCGCGGGGATGTGTTTTGTGTATGTGAGGGATAATTTGCGAACACGGGCGAGCTATTTTTGTACTCGGACGGGGAGAAGTCCGAGCGCGACAAAACAGAGTCACGGGAAGGTACGCCCATGGGCATAGACGGCGGAGCTTTGCGGCGGGGCGCGCCGTATTGTCCGCTGCGGTCGTAATTCATATTCAAAGTCTCCTTTCATTGTTTGGGAGCAGACTTATATGCTCCCGCTATCAGTATATGTGGCTCTGTCGAAGTCTGTCACTTTTTGTGATAATGGACGGAGAGAAGTGTTAATTGTTAATTGTAAGAACAAAATTTGATTTTTTCTTATAATTTTGATTGCAAAAATGTTAATAAATCTTAAATTTGTGCAGTTTACCTATTACATTTTTCTAAAAAATATGTTATAATGTATATAGGTACTATCAGAATCTGAGTTCATGCCGCAAAAACACATGAATAGGAGGGCGCGCAGTGTTTAATATCGGTGATAGCGTGATTTACGAAAACCAGGGTGTTTATACCGTCAAGGAGATAACCAAATCGCCTGTTGACAAAACGGACGATAGACTTTTTTATGTCTTGGTGCCTCTTCACGAGCCTGCGTGCAACGTGATCGTGACACCAGTTGACGGTCAACGCGTCAGGGCGGTTATATCGAAAGAGCGCGCAAACGAGATCATTGGCAAAATTCCCGAGCTGTCGGTTCTCACGGTTGAGAACGAGCGAAACAGAAGGGACGTCTACAAGGCGGCTCTTGGTGGATTAAATCTTGAGGACTACGTGCGCATTATCAAGACCGTGTGTGCCAGACGCGAGGAGCTTGCAAAGGTTAAAAAGCGCATCAGCGAGACGGACGCGGATTATGAAAAGCGCGCAAAGCACGGACTTTACAGTGAGTTTGCGATAGTTTTTGACATACCGATAACCGAAGTCGAGCAGATGATTGCCGACAGAATATGTGATGCGGGATGATTTATAAAAAGTCCAAAAAAGTTATCAAAAGGTATTGACTTAATAATATATTTATGATATACTCATTGAGTGTGAATTGGCGCGACTGATTCATACGCCGGTGTGATGGAATTGGCAGACGTGCTGGACTCAAAATCCAGTGGTAGCGATACCGTGTCGGTTCGACCCCGACCACCGGCACCAAACAGAGAAGGCACCCATAAGGGTGCCTTTTCTGTTTGGCGCTCGGTGGTCGCAGGGTCGAACTGACTGCAACGCTTGTCGTTGCGAATGTTCAGACCCCGACCACCGGCACGCTTATTTGGTTGAATTTTTGTGGGAATTACTGTGTTTCTTGTCTTTTTTGCGCTTCTTACGAGAAAATTGTAAACCATGATAAAAGATATAATAAGTCACACATGCCCCTACAAGTATGCTTTCTAATATGATTATCAGGATAATAACCCCTATAAGAGGCGTTTTAGAATTATACTCGTCTAACGATAAATACGTTTCCGATTCAGATCTTGCATCAACAATGAATTTGTGGCGTCCGAGTATAAAACTATATCTTTCACTATATTTTATGAAAATTTGATCTTCCTCTTTTACCTTATCCACAAGCTCTTCATTTGTTAATTGAAACGAAGCCATATTTGGGAATATATATGTGTCATTTTCGGTGTAAACAAAAACTCTATGTTCGCGATACGTTGGTAAATTATCTATGTTTTTAACATGAATAGAGGCACTTTCAACTTTTTCAGGAGATATCGGCACAGAATTATATATCATAGATGCAAAAAGGACTATGGCAAAAATTTGCAATATAACAAATGTGGTTATTTGTTTAGCTTTAGCTGTATTTTTATACTTCTTCTTCTTTTTATTTTTTTGTCCCATAATTCAGCCCCCTTTTTCTTTATTATAACATTTTTAAGTTTATATGTCAAATACATTTTGAACGGCAAGATTATCAAATAGATTCGCGCATTCAAAGAGCACAATAACTTCCCTTGACACCGTGAGGCGTATGTGCTA
The DNA here is from genome assembly GCA_045659745.1 of Eubacteriales bacterium. Lineage (GTDB taxonomy): Bacteria > Bacillota > Clostridia > Oscillospirales > CAG-272 > SVTX01. The sequence continues at coordinate 12,772 of JAZRCL010000087.1, read as the reverse complement.
TAATAAAACATAAATGAGGTGACGGCATGAAATACAACGAGGGAAAAGAGATAATCACGCGCGAGAGTATCCACGCGGACATTTTGAAAAAACTAAACAAAGAGAGAAAAATGTGGATATACACTCTTGTAATCTTTGCCTGTTTTGGCGCTTTTATCGGATTTACAGTGGGTGACTTCCTCAGTAATTTTACAGAGATATTATTTCTGCCCGAGATTTTATTTACAATTATATTCATAATCATCGCGATACCGTATTTTCTGGTAAGGACTATCCGCGTGCAGAAAAAGCATACGAGAGTTAAAAACAGGGAATACAGTATTCTTGAGGACGCGGTGTATCGAGTTGCCGACGATGAGTACGTCGGGTTCGAAAACAAATGGCAAAGATTTTTTAGCCCGAGCTGGAGCCGTGCGGACAGGGAATACGTGGACGTTATATATTTTGAAACTCTTGGACGGCTCGTGTCAACCCAAAACGTTCTTAATTATACATTACCCGGGGATGTTTTTTACGTCGTGGTGTTTGATACTAAATGTGAGCCCCCGATTATTGCGTACAGTAAGAAAATATACGAGTTTAAGGATAATTGATAAAAAGGCTTCGCAATTTATTTTGCGAGGCTTTTTTGATGTATAAAGTATATTAAAGATGTCAAAACTCTCTATACCAATAAAAAAGAGAGGTAAAATTATGTCACCAAAAGAATTGCTTTACATTGAGGACGTATTAGGTCACGAGACACAGATCAAGGCCACCTGCACGGAGGCGGCAAATCAGCTTCAGGACGCGGAGCTCCGTAGCTTTGTCCAGCAGCTTGCGGACAAGCACACGCAGAGCTTTAATAAATTTTACGGCTTGCTCGGTTAAGGAGGGGAAAACATGGAAGATAAGCAGATAATGGAAAACCTTTTGCTCAATATAAAAGGGGAGTGCGACCTTATGATGCACGGCGCGATTGAGTCGTCCACGCAGAACGTTCATTCCACGTTTGCGCAGGCTCTTGACGAATGTATCAATATGCAAAATCAGATATATTCCAAGATGGCGCAGAAGGGCTGGTATCCCTCTACTAACGTTGAGCCGCAGAAGATTGATACCTTAAAGCAGAAATATAGCAGCGGTTGCTGAAAAACACAGTGGTGCGAGGGCAAGCCGCACTTGGCTTGTCAAATTAAGATCGGATAAGCCCGCATTATGTGTAAAAGAGCAGGAATAAAAGGAAGCAAATCCTTCTATTTTTGCTCTTTTTGTTTTTTCAAAATCATATGAAACGGCTCAAAAGCGCGCAAAAAAAACAAATTAATTAAACATAAAATTTCCGTCAACTATTGACATAATTCGTAGTATTTGCTACAATAAATGTGATACCAATATTTATACAAGTGTCGGCTTGTAAAAGTATGGATATAAATCTTTCTTTATTATTTAGGAGGAAATATGAAAAACAGAAATTTTGTTATCATCGCAATTCTTCTCGTATCGGTAATTTGCCTTGGCGTGATCGGTTATGCGGGTTATACTGATGACCTTTCTGTAAAGGGTAACGTAAGCATCAGCAACGCAGGTGCTAACGAAGACTTCGATAACGACGTTCATTTCGACACTGGTGCCGCTGTAATGAAGGCAACGGTAATAGCTAAGAACGTTGAAACCGAAGTGACAGAAACAACAGATAAGACCGTTGCTGCAGATACAGACGGTATTACGGTTACCGTTGGTCCTCAGGAAAACGGCGACGAAAACGACCTTTTGAGCATCAAAGTTGACGCGGGCGTTCTCAACTTCAAGAACGACCAGGTTGTTGTTATTGCAAAGATAGTAAACGAGAGTGACGAGTTCTCTGCAAACATCACGGCAGCTTCTAACACCGTAACGGGCGACGCAGGCTTTACAGACGATACAATTCAGTTCTGCAAGACAGAAAATGGAGTTTACGCTGATGAGATCGTGCTTGCAAAGGGCGAAAGCGCTTTCGTTAAGGTTATAATTACGCTTAATCACACAGTAACAGGCGACGAAACTTACACAGTTGGTGACTTTACATTCGCGCTCTCCGCACAGTACATAACATCCACACCCTAATATTTTCTAACACTTTAGGATGATTTCAGACAAGGAGGAGAATATGAACAGCGATAAGAAAAAATTTTATATATTCTGCGCGCTTTTCGTATGCGCTCTCCTCCTTGTCTGCTTTATTCCAAACGACACCGCAAGTAATATAGCCTTTGCGGCGGTATGCGCCGCCTTTGCGATATTGTTCTTCTTCGGCGTCAAAAAAAGAAGCATACTTGCCAAGGAAAAGCGGCAGGTGGTTGTGCTTATAGCGGCGATAGCGATAATCGTCATCACCGCTTACTATATGACGGGTCTGAAATTCGGGTTCGTCAGAGTTCCAATAAGCCCGGTATTCTTGTGGAAATACATTATACCGTTTGCGGTGATAGTATTTTCATCGGAACTGATACGCAGCGTAATTATCGCACAGAAGAATAAGATAACCGACATTATCTTTTATTTTGTTTTCGTTGCGTTGGACTCAGCGGTGCTTTACATGAGCGGAGATGCCAAAAGCTTCGGTGGCTTTGTAAATCTTGTGTGTATGATAATAATACCCGCGCTTGCGGCTAATGTTTTATACCACCATCTATCATCAAAATACGGCATGCTTCCGTCAGCGATCTACAGAACGGTCATGCTTATTTATCCGTATATTATTCCCATTAAGCCTGATATGCCCGGATCAATGCTGTTATTCTTCAGGCCGCTTGCGTATTTTTTGGTATTTATTTTGATATACAGGATGTACGCAAAAAGGGGCTTTACGACATCAAGGCGAAAAACCGTGATAAGCGTATGCGTCTCAGTTGTGCTGGTAGCCTTGCTTGCAAGCTTTATGGGGCTTTTGTCCTGTAGGTTCCGCTTCGGACTTATAGTGGTAGGCTCGGAGAGCATGGAGAATGAGATATGTAAGGGTGACGGAATAATTTACGAGCAGTATGACGGGCAAACAGTAAATAAAGACCAGATTATTATATTCAAATCGGGCAACACGACTTATATACACCGAGTCGTGGACGTCGAGCATATTGACGGTGTAACAAGATATTATACTAAGGGTGACGCAAATCAAACGCGCGACCCGGGGTATAGAACCGCCGATGATATTGTCGGCATAACAAAAACGACCATAAAGTATATCGGCTACCCATCCGTGTGGCTGCGTATGCTATTTAATAAAAATTGAAAGGGGGGACGTTTGTGTCTGAAGTCGAAAAGCTTGAACGAGATACATATCAGAAGAAGAGAAGGCTGCACATTTTAATACACGCGATAGTGATTTGTGTTCTTACCGTGGCACTCCTCGTAACGTCTTTGACCTATATTAAAATGAATAAGAACACTTACGTGTACTATTCCGAGAGAGGAGACGTGCTTTACCGCGCATACCTTGCTGATAACGAATTTTATGAGCAGGAGTATCTTAACGGTCAGCACGCGTACGTATCCGAGCTTATTAATAAAATAACGGGAGATTTTTCCTACGACCTTGCGCTTGACACAGGCGACGTAAACTTTAAGTATTCGTATTATATAGAGGCAAAGGTTATTGTCTCAGACAAGGATACGGGAGCGCACATTTACGATCCGTCATTTATCATTCTTCCCGAAAAAACCGTAGAAACGCACGGAAATTGTCTTAAAATCCGCGAGCACGTTAATATTGATTATAAGGCGTACGAGAGCTTGGCGGCAAAATTCGTGGGCGCTTACAGACTTGAAAATGTTGAGCAGAAGCTTTCTGTGAAGATGCACGTTAACGTCCTCGGTGCCAGCGAGAGCTTTGCAAGTGACAGTGCCGGACAGTATGAGGTTGAGCTCAGGATCCCACTTAATGCAAAGACCGTAAAGCCTACTGTTTCAACCTCGGTTGCAGATGGCGAGCAGAGAATTCTCGCAAACAGCACGAATGCGAAGAACGGATTTAAGATTGCGTCTATAGTTCTTGCAGTTGTAGATGTACTGGCAGTTGCCGCGATTTTTGTATTTATAATACTTACCAGGGACAAGCATATCGACTATGCGAGAATGGTTAAGAAGATAGTTTCAAGCTACCGCTCATATATACAGAAAATTCTGACACCCTTTAATGATGAAGGGTATCAGGTTCTGGTTGTGGATACCTTCGGGGAAATGCTTGAAATCCGTGACACGATACAGATGCCGATCCTTATGTATGAGAACGAGGACCGTACCTGTACGAGATTTATGATACCCGCTCCTCAGAATTTCCTTTATGTGTTTGAAATCAAGGTTGAAAATCTTTATCCGGAAGTTGAAAATGACACTGTAGAGGATACGGAAGTGGATACGGATATTCCCGAGGAGAGCCCGGAAAATTCCACGGAAAACTCAGAAAATTAATCCTAAACGGCCGAAAGGAGAGTTGATATGAAAAGTTCAGCTATAAAAATGCTGTTGTTTGTATTGGCGTTAATCCTTACGGCCGCTTTTGGTTTCGTTGGCTATGCTGCCTTTTCCGACGGCCTTGAGGTCGCGGGAAGAGTCGAGCTAGCGGAGCTCAAGGGCGTATATATATATGCTACCGAGCATATCGATGGAGATAACGTCAACGTCAATTCGCACACCGCGACGGTAATGAACAGTACGGTATGGCTTGGTGAGTCAAGCTCATCTTACTCTGTACTCAAGATAACGGTAAAGAATAACACCTCAAAGGAATACGGTTATAGTGCGACCACGCGTCAGTCGGGAATAAGTGACAGTACGTACAGCAACGAGGATATTGTTTACGCGGTATGCAGTGACGAGGCCTGTACCACCCCTCTGAAAAAGAGGACTCCGATAGCTCCCGGTGAGTTTTTGGAGTTTTACGTAAAATTTACATATTCCGATTCCGCAAGCATTGATGCGGGCGGAGAAAAGCTTACGAGCGTTCTGAAATTTAACTTCGTCACTCCTATTTCGGATATTCAGGACAACGAGTCGGATCAGGTGATAAGCGACGCACTCAATCAGTTCCTTTATATTCTTAACAATGAAGACTCGTACAACGAGCTTTACGATGCGATGCAGGCAAAGTACAGCGGCAAGGATTGGCACGTTTCTTATATCGGTAACGTGGCAGGATCAGCGCATACTGATACCGCGGCGTTAGATAAGATGTTTGATAATATACTTATGATTAACGTTGACGGTGTTGACGTTGCTACTACGCTTATCGTAAAGATGGAAAACATTGATAACAATCTAAGCACCGGTGCCTCATATACCGTTCCAACCACGGGCGGAGCAACCTATCGCGGCTGTGAAATGACACTTTATCTTACGACGGTGACTATCAACGACGATGTGTTTGATACGTATCAGTACGTTGATCCCATATATGCGGTTGCATTCACAAGAGATTCTGCCAATTCAGAATGGTATCAGCTCGGTGAAATGTATGCGGGTAAGGCGCAGTGCGTTGGATACGTGGGCGGTGGAGATAACGACTCGTTTGATACGGGAACTTGGATATCTACAGAAAGATATTATAACGTAAGCGCAGGATCAGGCATCGCGAGCATTATTCAAAAGAGATACGTGGACAAGAGCGAGCTCATAGCCAAGATCAATGAAGCGGCAGCGCTCAAGCAGTCTAACTATACGAGCGAATCCTGGGCTGAGTTCAAGGAAAAGTATGATCTGGCGAGAACCGCGAATAGTAATAGCTATATCACACAGGCACTTGTTGAAACAAGATTGCGAGAGCTCACGATCGCTATGGATAACCTGGTTTCGCAGATCAAATAGTAAAATATTGTGTAGGATGTTAAAAACAGTCCGTCGGTGAGAGCCGACGGACTGTTTTTGGTCGAAATTTCTTTTATCAAAACTGTTGACAGATAAGACGAAAAACTGTATAATTATATAGGCAAATCACAGAAAGGAGGATATGAGATGGCTGATAAGAAAACATCGTGCAAGATAATCGCGCAGAACAAAAAGGCGTGGCACGATTACTTTGTGGACGAGAAATATGAAGCGGGAATTGAGCTTTTCGGTACGGAAGTCAAGTCAATACGCGCAGGCGCGGTCAATCTCAAGGACTCCTACTGCGACGTAAAAAACGGTGAGCTTTTCGTCATTGGTATGCACATAAGTCCGTATGAGCACGGGAATATTTTTAATAAAGACCCTCTCCGTCAGCGTCGACTGCTTATGCACAAGCGCGAGATAATGAAGCTGCACGGTCTGGTGGCTCAAAAGGGCGTGTCACTTATACCGCTTTCGCTGTATTTTTCGGGTTCTCACGTTAAGGTCGAGGTCGGACTTTGCAGAGGTAAAAAACTCTACGACAAGCGTGACTCAATCGCAAAGCGTGATGCCGACAGGGAAATAGACCGAAAGATGAAGGACAGATTCTGATTTAATTTTTTGCGCAAGCAAAACTCATTTGCTCCTGCGGAGCAAATATCACTGCGCCGACAGGCGCAATATCACTGAACAAATCACCTGTGATTTGTTCCCTCGGGGGTGCAATGGTTTCGACAGGGATTTTGAGGTATGATAAGCGGGTAGAGCCGAGTAATCTCTTAAACTGCTCAAACTTAAATAATAAACGACAACAATAACGTTGCTATGGCTGCCTAATTGTTAAGTCCTTCGGGACTTGACAATGGCAGTGCCGCGGTCTGCGGACCGCCCGTTCCTCCCGAGAGTATCGCGACTCGGGACTGAGCGTCATTTTAGCGGTGAACGTGCATCGGTGGTGACCGTTGAGCCGATCACGCACAAAACGGTTGCTTTGCTTGGGAGCTTGTTTGTTGGCGCCCACGCGAAAAAGACTAAATGATAAACTGCACCCGGAGAAAGTTGTATCAAGAGGTTTTTGGACAGGGGTTCGATTCCCCTCACCTCCACCATAAATTAAAGGCACTCCCTTGCGGAGTGCCTTTAATTTATGGCGGACGCGAGGGTGAATCGGAACATCTACACATAGCTCGTGCGCGAGCTATGTAGATGTTCTGATTCCCAAAGATAGCAAGGACTCGATGTCCTTGCTATCTTTCTGCGGCTTTAGTACCCTTGCGGAGTGCCTTTAATTTATGGCGGACGCGGACGATGCAACGTCCGACTATTTACCATGTATTCAATTTTTCGGTTGTTGGGATCGTTATCGTTGAATCATAATTCACAATTGTTTATTACATAATATTTTCTTTAGGAATTGTAAATAATGCTAAAAATCGTGAAGATTTAATCTTGCATATCTCTTTTGTTGTGATATAATAAATATAATCAACCAATTACGTCAAAAGAAGGAGATAATCATGGAATATCGCCCCGATCTGATCGCGCTGAGTTCAGAGCCCCACTTCGCTACTCCTATGTACTCTTTGATGCTTATCAAAGCTTCTGGGGTCTCTTGTACGCTGTCTGGAGTCCGTTGCTATCTGGACGGTCATTACCTGCTCTGTCTGAACGATGAGGATCGACTGACTATCCATGCAGGGCGTTGCGACTTGCTAAATTTCGGATTTCTTCCGTTCTTCTACAATGTCAATCTCAATCGCTCCATCATTGTTGGTGAGGACTACAGTGATCTGCGCGCGCGCCACGGGTATCCCGACTTCCACTTGTTTCACACGCGGGACGAGGCGTTCTGCGGTATCGTCCGTCTGCGGCTCGAGGAGTATGAGGTACTGCGCGGACACTTCATCCGCGCGGGAGAGCACATTGAAAATCGCGAGAATGACGATTCGTGGTCCTGCCACACCCGTTCCGAGCTGATTTCCATCCTGCGGATAGCCGAAACCTGCTATTTGGGCGGGCAATCCGATATCGGACAGGACATTATGCGCTATATCCGCAATCACCTTGACACCCCGCTGACCCTGGATAGCCTCAGTGCCCGATTCCACACCAACCGCACCACCCTGACCCGTCGCGTCAAAGAGCTAACGGGGCTCACTCCCGCCCAATACATTTTGGAGGAGAGGCTGAACCAAAGCCGTCCAGATCTCTTATTCACCGGGCTTTCCATCGAGGAGATTGCTCTGAAATACGGATTTTCGGGGGAGAATTACTACATCCGAGCTTTCAAAAAGCGGTTTGGCAAGTCCCCCCTGCAATACCGCATCGAGGGTCGCGCCGCAAGGCCGACATACGAGGTAAAGAGGTAGGTATGGAGAATGGCAATGAAATTCGATGAATTTGAAAAAATTATCATAACCGATATCATTGAGCAATATCCGGAATACAAACAAAAATTACAATCACAGTCTGAAAAGATGGTCGTAGAAAAAAGAGAGTTCTCTACATATGGTTTTTTAACCTATTATGTAGTGACTGCGGGAGAAGACACCCTTGGAGATGGTGAAAACCTACAACTCGGCAAACACAAATGGAATATAAATGGATTGGTACACGGGAGTGACTATATTTTATGGATAAAGAACGGATTTATAAGCTGTTTGGAAGGATTCTCGTATAATGAACCTTGGCCGGATGAATTTCTATGGTGTAAAAAACAGACAACTTAAGATAATAGGTCGCTCTTGGGAACACAATATCATGATATTTCGCATCCTTGTGGATCAAACCGTGATACAGCTTTTGCTTGACTTTTTGAAGAACATTGAGGCAGAATAATATAACAGAACAGATACTTTGGCAGAAATGCAGAAGTTGGATAAATGAAAGGGTGATACTATGATAGATACATGTTGGGAAATGCTTTTGAAAAGAGCACGAATGGAGGCACATAAACTTTCGGACGGTAACGTAGTTGTGATGCTTACTGCGAAGGGCTCGGTTGCTTGTGTTCTATTTCAAGATTTAAGCTCCGCCATTGATGCCGAGGGGGCGGTTAAGGCTTTGCTTGAAATCAAGAAAAACGAGGATTCTAAAATAGAGCGACTGATTTGTATGTGGCACGAGGGTAGTATAGATCTTCCTTCGTTTGCTTTTAGAGAAGCGCTTCTTTCCGTTGACCGTACAAATTTCTCGACCCAAATGCTTTTGAATGGTTTAAACGGATATATCGTTAAGACGGTAGAGGCAACAATGCCGAAGGAGTGCAAAGCTTAGTTTTTCTAAAATTCAGGTTAGGTAATAGAGGTATGAATGTGAATAAAACAAAACACGGTGATGACCGCAGCTCTGAAAAATTAGATCAAATGATACAAGATGCGCGTTGCATCCTTCAGGAGAGTATTCGACACTATTCCGGCAAAAAGGAAGAGATCATCGACTTTATTATGGAAAATCCCGATCTGCCAATCACGGCCAATCAAATTCTTTTCATATTGCGATACACTTACCCGTTTTTGAATCCGAAGCGGAAGGACTATTATGACGTTCTTGCGCGGTTAGTATCCGAGGCCAAAGCACTCGGTGACCCGCAGCTCGTGAAAAACGTCTATGTGAGCATACCATTCTATCAGGCTGATCAGGGAAATCAGCGGAAGCTGGAATTTTATCAAGGCGGAATCCAATATTTCCGGTCTCTTGGTCTGCATCATATCGTGGGTGAATTATACACGAATCTTGCGTCAACGCATGGCAGCATCGCAGAACGACTCCAATTCTGTGAAAAGGCTTTGGAATTTCTGAATCGCACGTCTAAAGAATATGCCTCTATCTGGGCTATGCGGGAATTGCTTTGTCATATAGATCGTCAAGGGAACCAAGACTTTTATCGTTATCATGCTTTTGGAGGAACAATATTCTCCAAAGGAGAGAGCATTTTCCTGTCACCGATATTCCCCTGTATGGCTTATCGCGAACGGACAGACGAATTGTGCTTTGATGTTGTAATATTGAAAGGGTACCAAGAGTGGTATGAAACTATGAATTCTCTCGAGCGCTCCGGGGAAGTGAAAGAAATTGTGGACGAAGCCCTGCCTGTCGGCACTTCCAAATACCCGTCGGGCGAAATGGGATTGATTCGGCATCCGGATGAAATCGTTACCTGCCAAGCGGATGGGAAGGAATATCTTTGCAGGGTGTTTTCCATCCGACGAGCAGAGCTTGTTGTCGGCGATATGATCGAAACCCATTATTATGCAAACGGAATCGGCCCGATTCGTACCGTGCTTTTGGTTAAAGGTAAAGAGCACGTGAGCAAATACGTGTATGATTTGTGTGCATATACGATCAAGGGCGGAGATGGGTTAATTCCGTGCTGTGTGGGAAATCAATGGTACTACATCCAAAAGAATTGCCCCGATGATATCGACCAGGTGATCAAACGGGAGATCATCGTGCAAAACGGCGAGGAATATCTGCTTTCAGGATGGAATTATGCCGGAAGAAATTCATAAATAGCAAAACGGAAAGAAAAAATTGGTATTTATATTATGAAAAATGCAAAAAATCGTACTTTTGGTTATTTGTTTGATTTTTGGGTATTTGTTGTTGGAGAAGCTGCGAACACCAACACGGCACAAGGAACGAAACTACGATATGGGAACTTGATATGCCATGTCTGTGATTACATGGGCCCAAATTCTTTTGCATTCCCGATATGTGATAGTCCGGGTGTATATTATAATGTACTGTCATCCTACGAAGAAGAGGGAGGAACAATTTTCATTAAAGAAAAACCTCAAAGTAATGAACATTACTTTTGTGTTCCTTGGAAAAGCGAAGAAGAGATATGTGACATCAAACGGATAACAATTGATTCTGAATACCGGGATCGGATTAAGAAGTTGTTATATGATTTAGTAAACCAATCCCCTGTAAAGAAACTGTATGTGCAAATCAGGTGTCAAGGTTTAGAGAGAGATAACATTATAGGAATGATGACGGTAGCGCAGTTTGGAGATATGATGGCTCAGGATGAACTGCTCGGGAATATGGTATATGTGATTGGCGAACTGTAATAATAATTTGGACACTCTCTAAAAACTCAAAACACAGAGAAATAGAACACAACAAAAAATGAGTTTAGATTACTAAGAGACAGAATTTACCTATATGTAGAACAAATCCGATCTGCAAGGAATTATAGTAGAGATTTTAGAAGACATGGTAGAGATTGATATGAATAAGAATGAATTTGATATTGTGTCAATGCAATTTAGATGTGGCAAGCCGTTGGGAGCTGACATTCTGCAGGAACATCAGATACAGATAGCAGCCCAAGATAATGTGTATAATACATCAACCGTTCGGATCGATGGAGCATCAAGCTTGGCAGATACAGTGTACGCGATGTGCAGAAGCTATCAAAATGTAATAGAAAAAGTTAGAGGTCAGCAAGGAACCGTGTATTTGTATATCACACATCGCACACAAAAGGCAAGGGAGCTTGAACTACCCAATCATCTGTTGCAATTCTTGGCAGAAAGAGAAATTTCTATGGGGGTGGACTGAATGGGAAACAATGTTTTTTACGTTTATATTCGTTTGAAAGACGCTACCCGAGTAGAACTCCCGTTATCGGTACGACAAACCATCCGATCTGATTCTTGTGAAAGCATGATTCTTTCCCTTTCGGTATGTAAAGAACAAGAGATAGAAGCATGTCTTGCAGAAAAAGTGAAATTTTGGAAGGAACTTATGGCAAATGCCGAAACAAATTTTAACGGTGCTGAGCTTGTCATACATCAGGTTCAAATCTCCAATGGCGGATTGGAATTGTCATACGTAATGATGAGGGCCATTGCAGAAGCAAATTTAACTTTGAGCATAACGTATAGCATTTGTAAACTTATATGATTTGGTTAAGGGTTATAAATACTATGATAAATTACATCTTGATACCTTTTTCATAATTTAGTGTTATTGGAGAATGGCAATGAAATTTGATGAATTTGAAAAAATTATTATAACCGATATCATTGAGCAATACCCAGAATACAAACAAAAATTACAATCACAGTTTGAAAAGATTACCGTACAAAAAAGAGAGTTATCTACATATGGTTTTTCAACATATTATGCAGTGACTGTGCGAGAAGACACACTTGGAGATGGTGAAAACCTACAGCTCGGCAAACACCAATGGAATATAAATGGATTGGACCACGGGAGTGACTATATTTTATGGATAAAGAACGGAGTTATAAGCTGTTTGGAAGGATTCTCGTATAATGAACCTTGGCCCGATGAAATTCTATGGTGTAAAAAAACAGACAACTTGAGATAATAGGTCGCTCTTGGGAACACAATATCATGATGTTTCGCGTCCTTGTAGATAAAACCGTGATACAGCTTTTGCTTGACTTTTTGCAGAATATTGAGGCAGAATATGGTATTTCTTAAAAATTATTAAATCATCCAAACACTAATTGCCCCTTGTCCTATATTATGATATAATTGAAAAAAATAACATAAGAGGACAAATTTCTATGCTTTGGACAAAACTTCACGCAATTACGATATTACCCGCCTTTGTTGTGTTTATAGCTTTAGGATTTTTTCTTGCAAAGCTGCTCCGTGGCAAAAGCGACAAGGTAAGATACATTCCGTTTCAGATAATCACTGTGGCGCTCCTTGTGCTTGAGGTACTCAAACAGTATAGCTCAATAAGAACAGGGCACTACGATCTTTACTTTCTTCCTTTCCATTTTTGCAGTTTGTTTCTGTTTGTTCTGCCGCTCCATTCCTTTTACAAGGGAAAGGGTAAAAGGATAATCGACACTATCACGTTTGCTTGTTGCTCATCTATGACGTTTTTTATGTTAGTTATGCCGAGCATTATATATTCCGACGCCTCAATTGCGACTATGTCGGAGCAGTTTATAAGCTTCCA
>JAZRCL010000086.1:0-4261 GCA_045659745.1 Eubacteriales bacterium | reverse complement strand
TTCAACACTATGCATCACATCTGAAAGACGGGTTGAGAAATGGTAAATACTAAGGATATACTTGAAACTATAAATATGATACGCGAGGAAAACCTCGATATCCGTACTATAACTATGGGTATCTCGCTTTACGATTGCGTGAGCGAGGACGAGGACAGACTTTGCGAAAAAATCTACGACAAAATAACGACTAAAGCCGAGAAGCTCGTGGCTACCGGCTGCGGAATTGAAAAGGAATACGGCATCCCGATAGTCAACAAGAGAGTGTCTGTCACACCCATATCTCTTGTTGGCGGAGCTATCTCTCCCGAGGGATATATCAAGGTTGCAAAGACACTTGACAGAGCCGCAAAGACTCTCGGTATAAACTTCATCGGCGGATTTTCCGCACTTGTGCAGAAGGGCATGACGCAGGGCGCGAAGAATATGATCTCGGTCATTCCCGAGGCGCTTGCCGAGACGGACTTTGTCTGCTCATCCGTCAACGTCGCCTCCACCAAGGCGGGAGTTAATATGGACGCTATACGCCTTATGGGACAAGCCGTAAAGCGCGCGGCCTTTCTTACGAAGGATAAGGACTCCATAGGCTGCGCAAAGCTTGTCGTGTTCGCAAACGTACCCGAGGATAACCCGTTTATGGCGGGAGCTTTCCACGGCGTTGGAGAGGACGAATGCGTTATAAACGTTGGCGTTTCAGGTCCCGGCGTTGTAAGCTCGGCTATTCAGAGAGCAGGGGACTGCGACCTGTCCGAGCTTGCTGATATAATCAAAAAGACCGCGTTTAAGATAACAAGAGTAGGTCAGCTTGTGGCAAGCGAGGCATCAAGACGTCTTGACGTGCCGTTTGGTATAGTTGATTTGTCGCTTGCGCCCACACCCGCGATAGGCGACAGCGTGGCGCACATACTTGAAAATATGGGACTTGAGTCCTGCGGATGTCACGGCACGACTGCCGCGCTTGCTATGCTTAACGATGCTGTCAAAAAGGGCGGAGTCATGGCGTCAAGCCACGTTGGAGGACTGTCGGGCGCGTTCATTCCCGTCTCCGAGGACGCGGGTATGATAGCGGCTGTCGAGCGCGGTGCGCTGACACTTGAAAAGGTTGAGGCTATGACGGCCGTATGCTCGGTGGGTCTTGATATGATAGCTATCCCCGGAGACACGGACGAAAATGTCATATGTGGCATTATTGCCGACGAGATAGCGATAGGCGTTGTTAACACAAAGACCACCGCAGTGCGCGTTATTCCTGCCTATGGCAAGGGAGTCGGCGACTATATAGACTACGGCGGACTTCTCGGCCGCGCGCCCATTATGGACATAAATAAGTATTCTCCTGCCAAATTTATCGGCAGAGGAGGAAGAATTCCCGCTCCCATACATAGTCTTAAGAACTAAACGGAGGGAAATTATGAAGGATATTATAGTCGAAAGGATAGACGAAATGAAGGATCACGCATACAATCTGTTATTTGCAGAAAAAATTGAGCTTCAAAGAAAAAAGAATTTCTGGAAGGGACTTTGCATCACGGCTTTGTGTGTTCTCGGAGCAGTGACGATAGGATTTGTCGTTTACACGGCGCTTAAAAAGAAGTTCAATAACAGAGTTATGGCAAATCTCAGAGCGCATTTTTCCAGAGAGGTTGACGATATTGACTTTCTCGACCTTGCAAGCGACGACGTCACGGTAGATATGGTTGACTGATGATACAGGATCTACACAGCCACACGTATTATTCCTTTTGCAGCGGTGACAGGCCCGAGGATGTGGTCGAGGGAGCTATCCTTGGCGGAATAGAGCTGCTCGGTATCTGCGACCATAATCACGGCATAGGAAACGCGAGATACGACGTCTTTTGCTACGAGGGAGATCTCGGTCACGACTATTACAGGACGCTTACGCGTTATTTTGACCACATGAATCTTATTAAGGAAAAGTACGCGGACAAAATCAATATTCTGCGAGGCATAGAGGTCTGCACACACACCCACCTCAAGAGAACCGCGCTGCCCGCGGATGCGGATATTTCGTTTTTTGACTACTGTCTTATAGAAACTCTGGATGATGAGAAGGACTTTACCGTCACGCGCGGGGATCTGTTCTCGTATGCCGAAAGATGCGGCTGCGGAGCGGTTGGAGTTGCGCACACGGATATGTTCAAGTTTATCGATAGCATAGGCGAGAAGCCCTACGACTATTTCAGAAGAATGGCGGAGCAAGGGATATTCTGGGAGATGAACGTTAGCTACGATAGCGTACATAACTATCGTGAGCACCCCTATATGCTCAAATTCTTTGAGGATAAGGAGCAGCAGGCAATCGTGCGGGAGTCTGGAGTCAGGCTCAGCGTGGGCTTTGACGGACATAGAATAGCCGAATACCGTCCTGACAGAGTCAAGGAATATTGCAAGAAAATAAATGAGCTTGGAATCAAGCTTGCGTTTGAATAAGAAAAGCATTGGTTTACCCAATTAAAAATCGGCAGAGGTATTGCTCCTCTGCCGATTTTGTGTTATAATGGAAGAAACAATGTAAAGTGTGTAAAAAAAGCTCAAACACAATGAATTCCACCTAAATTCTCCACATAAGGGGTGGAGAATGTAATGTGGATGTGGTAAATTATTACCAAAAGGAGGCGACAGTTATGAATCAAAAGGACATAGGACGCTTTATTGCGGCAAAGAGAAAGGAAAAAAATCTGACGCAGGAGCAGCTCGCAGAGAAGCTGAACGTGTCAAATAAAACTATTTCTAAATGGGAAAACGGAAAATGTCTGCCCGATTATTCAATAATTGAATTGCTTTGTAAGGAGCTTGATATAACTATAACCGAGCTGTTTGAGGGAAAAAAGTCGGACAGTACGGACGTGCTTGACGAGGAAAAATACAATATGCTGCTATATAAATTGCAGCAAAGCGAGAATAAAATAAATGAGCTTGAGCACAAAATGAATCATCGCGTCACAACAACGGGAATAAGCTTTGGGTGCGCGCTGGCAATGATAATCAGCTACGTGAATTGGAATTCTATAGGCTGGGCGATTCTTCACGGATGCTTCGGCTGGGGATATGTGATATATTTTTTGATTAAGTACTTATAAAAGACACCGGATACAAAATAAAATCGGCAGAGGTATTGCTCCTCTGCCGATTTTGTGTTATAATGGAACCCACGAAATGCCTCTCCCCTCGGGAGAGGTGTCAGCCTTTGGCTGACGGAGAGGGGAATGAAGAGATCCTGCCGCAAATACCCTCTCACCCGACTTCGTCGGGAGCTCTCCCACGGGGAGAGCCTTTTTCTATAAAATTATTCCTCAATAACCTCAATGCTCTCAATAACTACGGGAGTTCTGGGAACGTCCTCGTACCAGCCCCAGGAGCCTGTCTTGACGCCAGCGATCATATCAACTATCTCAATGCCCTCAACAACCTTACCAAATCCTGCGTATGCGCCGTCAAGGTGAGGAGCGTCCATGTGCATAATAAAGAACTGCGAGGACGCGGAGTTGGGAGCGGAGGTGCGCGCCATAGAAAGCACGCCGCGTGTGTGACGGAGATTGTTGGACATAAATCCGTTGGAGATAAACTCGCCCTTTATGGACTGCGCTCTCTTTTCCTGAAATTCGGGTGTGAATCCGCCGCCCTGAATCATAAAGCCCTTAATAACGCGGTGGAAGATAAGCCCGTTAAAGAAGCCTTCCTTTGCAAGCTTTACAAAGTTTTTTACCGTTTCAGGAGCCTTGTCGGGATAAAGCTCTGCGGTCATTGTACCGAAATCTGCAACTGTAATTCTAATTTTTGTACTCATTTTCAGTGTCCTTTCATTTATCATCTGTGTTGTTCAAAGAGTAAGCCTTAGAGAAAAGTTCATCTATACGCTCGTATTTTTCACTAAAGTAGAGGTAGCCGAAAAGCACCTCCATACCCGTTGCGGCTCTGTATTCCGCCGCGCTTGCGCTCTTGGGCACGTTTCCGCCCGACATATTTCTGCCGCGCTTGAATACTGATTCCTCTTCAGGCTCAAGCAAAGGAAGAATGTTCTGCAAAGCCTGTGCCTGCGCGCTTGCTTTTACGAATTTTTGTGACTCTCGGTTAAGAGTTCCCGAATGAGAAAACCCTTTATCCACAAGGAGTTTTCTGACCTTCAGCTCTATTACCGAGTCCCCGAGATACGCTAAAGCCTCGGTGGATAATTCTCTTATATTCTGTCCCACAATCAAGCCTCCTCGGAGGATTTTTTATCATCAAGCGCGCGGTCGAG
>JAZRCL010000085.1:0-2600 GCA_045659745.1 Eubacteriales bacterium | reverse complement strand
GGGCGCCCAAGGGTCTGCGGTGCTCACACTTACGCAAAGAAGCTCGCAAAGTCCTGCATTTACTCCCTGATGTATTATAGCGAGCGCGCCTGTGTCGTCGCAGTCGCCGCCAATGTCTGTGTCAAAAATGATTTTTTTCATATTTTCGTTCCTTTCATTTATATTATCTCTCGTCGTTTGAAAAATAACGAACAGTATTCGTCGGGTTTTGAAGCTCAGTCTTAAAAAACGTTGGATAGATGATTATATCATCGTCGGGAGACACCCATTTGAGCTGCTCTTTGATGTTATCCTCCGTAAAGCTCTCGCTTATCAGCTCGAAATCGATAGGTGTTTTCATGTAAAAGTAGAACGACACCTCATATATCAGCTTGCCGAGGTTTGACGGCGCGTCGCCGTAAAAATAGTTCTGGTGTATAAAGCCGAGGCGGTCTATCTCCATTTTCACGCCCGTTTCCTCAAAAACCTCGCGGATAATGGCCTCCTCTGCCGTCTCCCCAAACTTGATCCTGCCGCCAACGGAATACACGTAGTCCGCCCTTTCGTTGCCGACCATAAGTATCTTGCCGTCCCTCATAATTATCGCGCCAACGCGAATATTTATTATTCCGTCCTCGCACGGAACGCACATGTCTTTGTTCATTATATTAAACCATACCTTTCAGTATTTTTTCCGCCTCGGCATACAGCTTCGGTGAAGTCTGCGGATATGTAAGCTCGGCAGGGAGAGTGTCAAATATCTTAGTTTCTTTCATTTCACTTTCGGGAATATCTCCAAGCGAATGAGCTATAGCAAGGAAAACCACTCCATTTGCCGAGCTTTTGGAATTATATCCTACATAATCGCACACGGGATAGATTTCCGCGTCTCTGACACCGCTTTCCTCAAAAAGCTCACGTCTTGCACATTCAATCGGAGTTTCGCCCTCCTCAATATGCCCACCCTGCGTTTCCCAGGTGTTGCGCTTCTTGTGCCGCGAAAGTATCCATTTGCCTTGGTAGGAGGTGCAGATAACAACGTATTTGTAGGTTCTTAGCGAATTGAACGGATATATTTTACACTGTAGCTCGTGGCGTATGCTCTCTTTGTCGGGCAATATTCCAAGTGCCGACGCCATAAACTGCCTCAGGCGACTTCTGTATTCCCCAAGCATTATATTTTCGTTCGTAGTGTCGTATTTGTTATCTCCTGCGTGTGTAAAGTAATTTGCTGTGTTGCGGTTTATCGAGATAGAGTCTAAGGGCCAGCCGGGGTTGCGCTCGGCGGTGGGCTCGTCTACCATATAAAACGCGCTTGCACGGGTCGCTTCGCTGTTCTCCATATAAGTTGTAATCTTGCCCCCGTTATATACCGCGATACCGTCAAGATAATACGCGAGCAATCTTCCCCCAAGAGAGTTTACGAGAGCCGAGTAATACTCTATCATTTCTTCGTCGTCAAGCCGCTTGCCTTGGGGTGAGCGGATATTCAACCCTGGCTGTCGTGGATCACTCGTTGGCAGTTCGTCGAAATAAAGCCCTGAATCATTACAGATAACCTTGTCAAAATACTGTCCGTAAAACCGCGCCTTTATGGCGGCATTTTCCTCGGGAGTTTTGCCTGTTTCGTCGGGCTCAACGTCAATCCCAAGGTCGCGCAAGGAGTAAAATTCTATATCATATCCCGACAAAAGCTCCTCAAATCTCCGAAGCTTTGACGGATTTGTCGTTCCTATAAGTACTTTCATTGTATCTCCTGTATTGATAGTCCCAATTACCCAAAAACCTCTGCCGCGGCGATGATTTTGAGTATATTTTCGTCAATTTTGTCTCTGCCGTAGGCGTCAAGAAATCTGTCGCGGTATTTGTCTGTGCCGAGATTGAACCACAGTGTCCAAATTCCCCAAAAGATATCTATATGCCTGTCGCCAACGCCGCCATTACCGACATCCACAAAGCCCGAAGGCTTCCAGTTGTCAAGCATAATATTTGGCAGACAGTAGTCGCCGTGTATGAGAACGTCGCGCTTGAGCTCGGACTTGCCCTCATCAAGCACTCTCCACGCCTGCTCGGCAGACGCATAGCCAAAGCTATCGGGAAAATGCGACTTGTCGTAATTGCCGCTCACGTAATTTTTCTCGGCAAATTCGAGATATTCTGCCGTTCTGTCTGGCACGGGACAGTCCGACGCGTCTATTTCGTGAAGTCCACGCAACACAGTCGCTATTGTATCGCAAAGCCGCTCGGGATTTGAGAGATAATCCGCGTGCGTGCAGTCCTCGCCTATAACGCGCGTAGTCAAAAGCCAATCATACTCGCCCGAAGTGTAATTGAGCACCTGCGCACCAAGACCCAATTTGCAAAAATACGCCGTCATTTGCGCCTCTTTTTCAAGCGAGCCGCCCGCCGACTTTTTCAGAAAATATCCGTCATTTCGGTCAATAAAGTACACTCGCGCCTCAGGCGAGCAGGAGCTGTCGTATATATCCGCTCCAAAGACCAGCCGTTCAATGTCGCAAGGCAGGTCAATGGGCGGGGTTTTAAGTAGTGTTTTTTTCATAATTCTTATGGTAGGGCGGGGGTTGACTCCCGCCGTTTGTAATTTATATCTGGTATGTCGG
>JAZRCL010000084.1:0-7734 GCA_045659745.1 Eubacteriales bacterium | reverse complement strand
TCAAGAGTTTCCTTTATCTGTATGGGCTTGGGGAGAGTTTCAAACGAAAGCTCGTGCGAGGCGTGTGTGACTGTGGACTCGTATATAAGCTCCGAGCAAGCCTCAACGCAAAAGTCGCAGATATATACACCCGACGAGGAGGGGATAAGAAAGTTTACCTGATTTTCATTTTGTCCGCAAAAAGCGCAATATCTGAGAGATGAGCTGTGCGGAGTACGATTGTTTTCAGATGCCATGTCGTGACCTTTCAAAAAATTATTCGTGCTTGTCGAGTATGCGGTCGATAATACCGTACTCAAGCGCTTCCTGCGCGGTCATAAAGTAGTCTCTGTCGGTGTCCTTTTCGATCTGCTTGATAGATTTACCCGTCTTTTCGGAAAGAATCTTATTGAGCATATCGCGTGTGCGGAGGATAAGCTCTGCGCGGATCTTGATGTCAGACGCCTGACCCTGCGCGCCGCCGAGAGGCTGGTGGATCATTATCTCACTGTGGGGGAGAGCAATTCGCTTGCCCTTTGTACCTGCTGCGAGAAGGAAAGCACCCATGCTCGCCGCCATACCGATACAGATAGTGGAGACGTCACACTTGATGTACTGCATAGTGTCGTAAATAGCCATACCTGCGGTCACAGATCCGCCGGGGCTGTTGATATAAAAGCAAATATCCTTGGTAGGATCCTGCGCTTCAAGGAAGAGCATCTGCGCTACGACAAGGGAAGCGGTTGCATCGTTTACCTCGTCGGACAAGAAAATTATTCTGTCATTGAGCAAGCGTGAGAAAATATCGTATGAGCGCTCACCGCGTCCTGTCTGTTCAATTACCATAGGAACGAGCGCGTTTTTCATATTATAAAGATCCATTTTAACTCTGCCTTTCTGAATGTATTAGTGTGTAATTGTGCCGCACTTAACACGGGTCACTCGCCGATGTGTCAAGTACGGCACTAAATCTTTGAAATTAAGCCTTGATAACTGCGCTATCCTTAACGAGCTTCATAGCCTTTCTTACGGAAACGTCAGCCTTTACCATAGCGGGCTCAACGAATTCCTTAAGCTTTTCAACTTCCATGTTGTAGTTGGAAGCGAGGAGAGCGAACTCTGCCTCAAGCTCCTCGTCGGATACCTCAATAGCCTCAACAGCAGCGATAGTCTCAAGAGCGAGTCTTGCCTTAACCTGCTTTTCAGCCTGGGGACGAAGCTGCTCGCGGAGAGCCTCAAGGGTAAGACCTGTGTACTTGAAGTACATCTGGAGGTCAAGACCGCTCTGGCGGAGTCTGTTGTCGTAGTCGCGAACGAAGTTCTCGGTCTCAGCTACGAACATAGCCTCGGGAATGTCAGCCTCGAGCTTTTCGATAAGCACGTTGAGAAGCGACTCCTCAAGATTTGCCTCTGCAGCGCTCTCGTGTCTCTTCTGGATTTTAGCCTTCATATCCTCGCGGTATTCAGCGAATGTATCGAATTCGGAAACGTCCTTTGCGAAATCGTCGTCAAGCTCGGGAAGCTCGATCTTCTCAATGGACTTGATAGTCACCTTAAATACAGCGGGCTTGCCTGCAAGCTCCTCTGCGTGATATTCCTCGGGGAATGTGACGTTAACGTCAAACTCCTCACCGATAACGTGGCCTGCAACCTGCTCCTCGAAGCCGGGGATGAAGGAGCCGGAGCCGAGCTTGAGGGAATAATCCTCGCCCTTACCGCCTTCAAATGCAACGCCGTCAACAAATCCCTCAAAGTCGATCTTTGTCACGTTGCCCATTTCAGCGGCAGCATCAGTAACCTCGATCTCGCGGGAGTTTCTTTCTCTTACTATGTTGATCTCCTTGTCAATCTCCTCGTCGGTCACTTCAACAGTGTCCTTTTCAACCTCGATGCCCTTGTAGCCCTCGATCTTGCACTCAGGCTTTACAGGAACGATAGCGGAGGGAACGAGACCGTTCTCGTCGATAGAAACAACGTCTATCTCGGGCTGACCAACAGGCTCAATTCCTGCAACCTTCAGAGCTGCCTCGTAGTTTTCGGGAATGAGGTCGTTTATAGCATCCTCATAGAAAACGCCTGAGCCATACATCTTCTCGATCATAGCGCGGGGAGCCTTACCGGGTCTGAAACCGGGAACGGAAATTCTCTTTACCTGCTTGCGGTAAACCTTTTCAACTGCAGCGTCGAATACGGACTTTTCAACAGAGAATTCTATCTTAACCGTGCTCTTTTCTGCCTTTTCAGACTTCAACAAATTCATTTTGAATTCCTCCAAATTTTTATCTAATATATTTTTTTCAAAATCACGGCAAATTTTGCCGATAAATAGTACGCTTCAAAAAAGCATACAATATATTGTATATTTTTTTGTGACTTTTGTCAATAGTTTTTTAGATTTTTAATGGATAAAAACTTAAAAAATCCGACGACGTGATAGTAAATTTTATGTTTTCAAACTCAAACGTCAGGGGAGTTGCATAAGAGTTGTGGATATGACCGTAATAGCAACGCTCTATTTCAAATTCGTGGAGAATATCAACAAGCTCGCGCATCACAAAGTCGCCCCAGATGGGAGGGAAATGCAAGAACACGAGAATGGGGAGCTTATCTCCGCCCGCCTCAATGTGAGATTTTTGTAAAGACACTGCGGCATCAAGACTCATACGAAGCCTTATGCACTCACGGTTGAGTATCTTTGCGTAATCTGCATTGTTTACGGGAGTTTGCTTTGATTCGTCGGGAAACCAACCGCGCGTTCCGCAAACTATTCTGTCCTCTACAATATATGCGTTGTTGTGGAGAATGGACAGAGAATCAAGTCCGTGAGCGGAGAAAAAATCCGTCATTTTCTTGCCCGTGGTCCACCAAAAATCGTGGTTGCCCTTGCCGAGAAGCTTTTTTCCGTTAAGGGAATTTATATATTTGAGATCAGCAAGCGCACCTTCAAGGTCCATAGCCCACGAAATGTCGCCGGGGATTATAACCGTGTCATTTTCCGAGACTATTGAATTCCAATTTTTCGGGATCTTTTCCATATAATCCCGCCATCTTAAGCCGAAAATCTCCATAGACTTGTTTGTACCCGAGTCTGTAGAAAGATGAAGATCGGACAGAACAAATAAAGACATACAATACCTCGATAATGAATAATAAAATTCTTTGTTGCAAATAATATGAGTGTCGGCACGCCGTGCCGCTCATATTTCCATAACACGAAAGGAAAGGTAAAAACTAATGAATCAGGATAAAAACGGATGCAAGCACATCAAGGGAATCAACTGCTCGGTTAAGAGCTGCTATTACCACGACGGTGAGACCTACTGCACAGCAGATCAGATAGCGGTAGCGCCCGAGAGCGCAAAGTCCTCGTCCGAGACAGCTTGCGCGACATTCAAGCCCCACGACTGCGGTACTTGCAGATAAGGGACAGTATTGTCGGTATAAATTTTTTGCGTGTCGCACTTCAAGTGCGACACGTTTTTATTTTTCGATAAACGCGAAAACCTCGGCGAGCATATCCTCATGCTCGATGGCGTTGGTAAATCTTACACGTCTTTCAGCAAGATTGCGCAAGGGATAAGAGATCTCCGTACCCGATACCTCAGAGAGTATCTCAAGAGCCTTGAGCGCATCCTTGGAGGTGTTGCCCGTAATGGACTTGAGCACGTCTGCGGCAAACTTATAGGGGCTCGCGGTAGATGCGACCACCATAGGAGTCTTGTCGCCTGTCTCGCTTATGTACTGCTCAGCGCATGACAGAGCAACTGCCGTGTGGGTATCCGAAAGATAGGAGTGATTTTTGAAATAATCCTTAATCGTTGCGGCCGTCTTTTCCTCGTCTGCATAGTATCCCTTGAAATTCTCGGAAATAGTAGCAAGTACGTCAGTGTCCACAGTGTATGCGCCCTCGGTGTTGAGCTTCTTCATATACGCCGCAGTTTTTTCAGCGCCTGCGGAGAAATAGAGAAGTCTTTCAAGGTTGGAGGAGATAAGAATATCCATAGAGGGGGACATTGTGCAGTGGAAATCACGGTTTCTGTTATACGTACCTGTGCGCAAAAAGTCCGTCAGTACGTTGTTTTGATTGGACGCGCAGATAAACTTATCAATGGGAAGTCCCATAAGTTTTGCCAGATATGCGGCGAAAATGTTGCCGAAATTACCTGTGGGTACGCATACGTTTATCTTGTCGCCCATCTTTATTTTGCCTTCACTCAGAAGGTCGCAGTAAGCCGAGACGTAATAAACTATCTGCGGCGCAAGTCTGCCCCAGTTGATAGAGTTGGCGCTGGAGAAGAAGTATCCCGCCTCGTTCATTTTTTCTGCGGCGTTCTTGTCCGAGAAAATGACCTTAACGCCCGTCTGCGCGTCGTCAAAGTTGCCCTTTATAGCGCATACGTTCACATTAGAGCCCGTCTGCGTAGCCATCTGAAGCTTCTGCACGCGGCTTACGCCGTCAACGGGGTAGAATACCATTATCTTTATTTTATCGACGTCCTTGTAGCCCTCAAGAGCCGCCTTGCCAGTGTCACCCGAAGTAGCCACGAGAATAAGCGCGGTGCGCTCCTCGCCTGTCTTTGTGAGCGCGCGGGAGAGAAGTCGGGGCATTATCTGGAGAGCCATATCCTTGAACGCAGCGGTAGGTCCGTGCCAGAGCTCCAAGGAATATATATTATTGTTTACGTTTTTAAGCGGAGCGGCGCCACCGGGGAATCCCTCCTCGGAATATACGGTTTTACAGTCGCAGAGAAGCTCGTCGTAGGTGTAGTCCGAAAGGAACTTCGACAGAATTATTGCCGCTCTTTCGGGATACGACATTCCGCAAAGAGAGCTTATCTCGTCCTGTGTGAGTGTGGGGATAGACTCGGGCACGAAAAGTCCGCCGTCGTCCGCAAGTCCTTGCTTGATAATTTGTGCCGCCGAAAATTTGGTTTCGGAAAGATCACGGGTGCTTTGATAGTTCATTTTTATGTACTCCGATCAATGAATTGCTGCGTTAGTGTTGCTTTCGGCCTTTCGCGTCGAAAGCGTTTCTTATATGATTGATATTTAATATCTGCGGAGGAGTCGCGCGGTTATCACCGATATGCTGTAAAAACACCTCGATGACATCAATTCGCGGCTGTTTTTTCGTTGGATTGGATTTGAGATAGTCGTACGACGCACGTAGAGTGTCCGTGCGCTTTTTCTGTGTGACCGCACGGCCGGGATTTCCGTAGTCGCTTGACTCAGGGTGCAGACACGAGCGGGTCTTTACTTCAACGAACACTATAAAGTTTTTGTCTTCCACAATAATATCGAGCTCGTGGCGACCGAATTTTACATTTCGTCCCACTACCGTATAGCCCTCTTTTTCAAGGAAATTAACAGCGACATCCTCGCCAAGTCCTCCGAGAAAAAGGTTTTTTGCCTGATCATTTATAAAAGTGTTGCTCATTTTTTCTCGTCAAGAAAGCGGATGAATTTTGTTCTGTGAATAGGGGAGGGACCGTATTTGCGGAGAGCCTCCATGTGCGCCTTTGTGCCGTATCCCTTGTGCTTTGCTATCTCATACTCAGGATACTGTCTGTCAAGGTCTATACACATTCTGTCTCGCGTCACCTTTGCAAGAATTGACGCTGCAGCAATATTCATGGATCTTGCATCACCCTTGACTACCGCCATAGCGGGAACTTGAAAATCCCTTGCTATATTGCCGTCAATTATGGCAAAATCAGCCTTGACGGACAATCCGTCAATAGCGCGTCTCATAGCGAGCAGGTCTGCCTCAAGAATGTTGAGATTGTTTATCTCCTCAACCGATGCCTCTGCTATGCAGTAAGCCACAGCCGACTCACAGATAACGTCAAAGAGTGCTTCGCGCTTTTTCTCGGTAAGCTTTTTGGAGTCGTTAAGACCCTCGATGAAGAGTCCGTCGGGGAGTATACACGCTGCCGCGACAACGGGACCGCAAAGTGGGCCTCTGCCTGCTTCGTCAACTCCGCATATATTTTTATAGCCTTTGAGCGAAAGCTCCTGTTCAATAGAATAATCAGGCATAATTTACCTCGCTGTAATTAGATTCTGTCAAGCGTTATTCTGCCAAGCTTTGAACCGCGAAGCTCGTCGAGAAGCATATCCGCTGTTCTTTCGGTGTTTATCTCGCCGCCCGATATGAGAAATCCTCGCTTTTTTCCGATAAGGCAGAAAAGCTCATAATCGTCAAGCTCTTCAAACGCCGCGGGTGAGCCAAGCTTATATCTCTCGGCAAGACGCTCGGGGTAGAGTGTGCGCATTCTGTTGCAAAGAGTCATGGCAAGAGACTCAATATCAAGAATGTCGTCCTTAACCGCGCCCGTTAAAGCAAGATTTTCACCAACGACCTTATCTTCAAATTTAGGCCAGAGGATACCCGGCATGTCTAAGAGGTCAATTCCGATTCCTGTGGACACCCACTGCTTGTCGCGGGTCACACCGGGACGGTTTTCAACCTTTGCCTTTTTGCCGCCCGAGAGCTTGTTTATAAGGGTTGACTTTCCAACGTTAGGGATACCAAGCACCATAGCGTAAAGTCTGCGGCCCGACATTCCTTTTTGTTCGTATCTGTCAAGCTTGTCTTTAAGTATCTCCTTGACGGCGGGCAGAATTTTGTTCAGTCCGTCGCCGCTTATACAGTCGGCAAGAATACATCTTGTATTTTCATTGTTGTAATACTCACAGAAAATTTTATTCTGCACAGGGTCGGCAAGCGACGCCTTGTTGAGTATTATTATAGAAGGTTTATTTTCCTTGAGCTTTGTGATCTCGGGGTTTCGGGAGGAGAGGGGAATTCGGGCGTCGAGAATTTCGATAACTATATCTACGTTCTTTAAGTTGTCCGAAATAAGTCTCCTTGTTTTCGCCATGTGCCCGGGAAACCACTGTATCTGTTTTGAATCCATAATTTATCCTTTTCTTAATTAAATGTTGTAAACGGAGATATTCTGCATATCACCTTACCCATTATCTGCTGCTCACTTACAAATCCTATGCTTTGGTTTCTTGAATCGTCCGAGCCGTTTCGGTTGTCACCCATAACGAATACGCAGTCTGTGGGTACAGTCACCTTATATATTTTTGTATCTCTGTCAAAATTGGGGTTTTGATATATACCTCCAAGCTCATATTTACCGGTGTTGAAATAAGCGTAATCCTCTACAATCACCTTGCCGTCAATATAGACCTTGCCCGTATTGAAATTTATCTCAACAGTCTGTCCTTCGGTCGCAATAATGCGCTTGACAAGCGGCTTTTCGTGGATCTTGTTTTCGTAAAATACCACTATATCTCCGCCCTTGGGTGAGTAGAACAGGTTGGTTGTAAGTACCTTTTCCTGATTTTGTAGAGTGTTATTCATTGAGCTTCCGTCAACAACACACAATCTGAATGCAAAGCTGAATATGAGCAATACAAAAAGCAACGCGAATGCGAAAATCTCGATGTATTCTACAACGGTAAGCAATTTTCCTTTGGTTTTTTCAGTATCAGTAGCCTCGCGCTCGTCAGATTCAACTGCCTCGGATAACACGTCTTCATTATAGCTGTCGGGCATCTCGTTATCGGGCTCGTCAAGCTCTTGAGATATATCCTCAAGATTATCCTCGGGCAAGGAATTCAAATTTTTATCTTCCAAAATAAAATTTCCTTTTCAAAATTATTTTTCAACAAGCAGGTCCATAAGTGTGTAGCCGTGCTGTATGTAAAGTCCTGTCGCCGCCGCACTTTCCTCGGAGAATA
>JAZRCL010000083.1:0-1628 GCA_045659745.1 Eubacteriales bacterium | reverse complement strand
ACAACTCTTATGGTCACTCACAATATGCGTGACGCGATAACCCACGGAAACAGACTTATAATGATGAACGCGGGTAAAATAATTCTCGACATCAGCGGTGAGGAAAAGAAAAACCTCACAGTAGATATGCTTCTTGACGCCTTCTCAAAGGCCTCCGGCGCAGAATTCGCCAACGACCGCGCGTTGTTAGGTTGAATTGAATAGGATATGCGGGGAAAACTTTTTTGGAAAAAAGTTTACCCCGCACCCCTTTCAAAAAACTTCCTCGAAAAAGAAATAACTAACTACCCATCGTAATCGAAAACGGTGGGTTTTGTTTATAAGAGAAACACGTCTTAGCTGTTATGATGGATGACCGAGTAGGCGTTTGCGTAGGATAGGAGTCAAGAGGAAAGGGAGGAATCGCAACCTCCCTTTCCTCTTGTGGCTTTTTGGTGACTTTGCAGCTATTGGCAAAGTCACAGAAAAAAACATTGACACTACATCTCAAAAATGCTATAATCAACTTAAATAAAATCCAAAACAAAGGAAATATAATTATGTCAGAAAACACCGTAGCATTACCGTCAAGTGAAAAAAAGCTTGCCGATGCAAACGCGCGCTTTGCGTGGGTCTGTCCTGAATTTAAGGTAGCAGGTATTTTCTCCTCCCACATGGTACTCCAAAGGGAACAGCCTATTCTTATATGGGGCTTTTCAAAGGCGGTTGGCAGCACCGTTAAGGGCGAGTTTATGGGAGAGGGGAGCTTTACAACGGTTGGCGAGGACAACACGTGGACACTCAGATTTCTCCCTCACCTCTGCGTCTACGAGCCACAGACTATGAAAATATACGACGATCTCGGTCACAAGGTTATATTTGAGGATATACTCGTAGGCGACGTATGGTTTATCGGCGGCCAGTCAAACGCCGAGCTTAACTTGGCGCCTTGTATGACACTCACACCCAGCGTTGACTTTTATCACGGCGACAATTTCCGTCTATTCTCGCAGACTCAGGCATTCGTATATATGAACCAGCAGTATTGCGAGCATCCTCAGCCCGACGTGATAAACCCCGATTGGTGCTGGAAGCGTCCCGACGAGGAGGCATCATTGTCATTCTCGGCACTCGGATATTATTTCGGACGCGAGATGATAAAAAAGACCGACGTACCTCTCGGTCTGGTTATGATGTGCGCGGGTGGCGCGTGCATACGCGAGCTCGTTCCCGAGGCATTGGCCACCGAGATGGGCTACAACTATGGAAACAACGTGCGCATGTCTGGCTATTATAACACCCTCATACACCCGCTTTTGAAGCTTGCATTCAAGGGAATGATGTATTTTCAGGGCGAGAGCGAGGGGTGTGATCCCAATCTTGCGCCGAAATACGATATGGAGCTTGCGATGCTTGTAGCCGACGAGCGCATAAGATTTGGAAGAGATTTTCCGTTCTATAACGTGCAGATATCAAGCTACCGCGAGGAAGGCAAGCAGTTCTTCCCGTGGCTTGATATAGTGCGTGTAAAGCAGTTTGACGCATTAAAGCTTATTCCAAACTCCACGCTTTCCGTCTCAATGGACCTAGGCTCGCCCGAGGACTATGGGGACTGGGCGCACTCTCCCCGAAAGCTTGAACTTGCCGAG
>JAZRCL010000082.1:0-5146 GCA_045659745.1 Eubacteriales bacterium | reverse complement strand
GGCCCTGGACACACGGTAAGAAGCCAGTATCAGGAGGGCAAGGGTGTTCCCAGCCTTATTGCTATATATCAGGACTATACGGGCAAGGCAAAGGAATATGCTCTTGCGTATGCAAGTGGTATAGGAGCAGGCAGAGCGGGTATTCTTGAAACTTCGTTCAGAGAAGAGACGGAAACTGACCTGTTCGGAGAGCAGGCTGTTCTTTGCGGCGGTGTAACTGAGCTTATGAAGGCAGGATTCGATACGCTTGTTGAGGCTGGTTATGAGCCCGAAATGGCTTACTTTGAGTGTATCCACGAGATGAAGCTCATAGTTGACCTTATCAACAACGGCGGATTTGCAATGATGAGATATTCCATTTCCAATACCGCAGAGTACGGTGATTACAGAACGGGTAAGAGACTTATTACCGAGGAAACCCGTAAGGAGATGAAGAAGGTACTTGAGGAGATCCAGAACGGTACTTTTGCTTCCGAATTTATGCAGGAGTTCTCTGCTGGACGTAAGGCTAAGTTCCTCGCAACTCGCCGCGTTGAGTCTGAGCATCAGCTTGAAAAAACTGGAGCGGAACTCCGTGAAATGATGTGCTGGCTTAAGAAGTAACTAGTTTGAGGAATAACGCGAGAGGAAACTTTTTGAAAAAAAGTTTCCCCTCGCGCTCCCCTTCAAAAACTTTCTATAAAACAAACTATTAAGATTTTTTGATTTTTTATGTCAACCTTGAATCGAACAACGCAAACAAAAAGCGTTTGTGCAGGATAGGGATCAAGGGGGAAGGGAGGAATCGCAACCTCCCTTCTGCCCTTGCGGCTTCTTTCGCTTATTTCTTCGCCGTCGAAGAAATGGGCAAAAACAAGGAGGTGTTAATTATGCTTTTAGCGATTGATATAGGAAACTCGAGTATATCCACGGGTCTTTTTTGTATGCAAAGCGGGGAGTTGAAATACACCTTCAAGCTTTCTGCCGACAAGGAAAGAACTGCCGACGAATATCTCGCGCAGATGGGCAGTATGTTCTATATGTCGGGCATAGACAAGAATCAAATAAAAGGCGCGATAATCTCCTCGGTAGTGCCTAACCTGACACACACGCTCGAGGAATGCGCCGAAAGGCTCTGCGACAGCAGGCCTAAAATCGTTGGCCCTGGGCTTAAAACGGGCTTTGCAATAAAAATAGATAATCCAAGCGAGCTTGGCGCAGACCTTGTCGCAAATGCGGTAGCAGCTCTTGTAATTGCTCAAAAGGGAAAGGCGTGCATTATAGTTGATATGGGCACGGCTACTACTATTTCTGCAATAAGTGCGAGTGGCGAGTATCTTGGCAACTGCATTATGCCCGGTGTGCGTGTCGCTCTTGATTCACTCCGCGCCGAGACAGCTCAACTTCCCGAGGTCACACTTGGAACGCCCAAGAGAGCAATCGGCAAAAACTCGGGCGACTCCATTCGTTCGGGAGTCATTCTCGGTAACGCGATAATGATAGACGGACTTATTGATGAATTTGAAAAAGAGATGAAGCTCAAAGAGTGTGCTGATGTTTATGTCACGGGCGGACTTGCAGAGGGCGTTTTGCCTGCTTGCCGTCACAAAATGCTGTATGATCCGCACCTCACGCTCAAGGGGCTTTACTTCATATATAAAAATAATACTTGATAATAACGCGATCTGCGATTATTATAAATTTTTATGCGCCGTACTCGATATAGGTCAAGACGGCAGCAGAGGGTGAGACTCCCTCAAGGAGAATTTATATGTTTCATTTTAACGCAAAGGCCGCCTTTGCGGCAGTACGTTTGACTGCACGCGTAACAAAGGAGGCAAAAGCATGAAAACATCGACAAACCAGAAGATTTTAAGAATGGTGCAGCTTGCGATGCTTGTAGCATTGATATTTGTAATGCAATACATTGGCACGCTTGCATCAACTCCATTAAGGGCAATTGGAATAGAATTTTCTTTTGTTCTTATACCCATAGTCGTAGGAGCATTTTTGCTTGGACCTGTTGAGGGAGCTGTTCTGGGCTTGGTTTTCGGTATTATGACTATAGTTCTGACCGTGACGGCGCCTGGCACAATGACCTTTATATTGTTTGAGGATAGCCCCGTGCTTTATTGCTTGGTGGCAATTGTGAAAGCGGTTGCCGCAGGACTTGGTTCGGGACTCATATACAAGGGTCTTGATAAACTGTTCAAGGGCAAACACATATATTTAAGAACGGTATTGGCATCTGCGACAGCGCCGATAATTAACACGGGAATTTTTCTTCTCGGTATGGTTTGCTTTTTTAGCAACACCATATCTGAAAAATGGGCGGGCGGACAAAACGTATTCGTTTTTCTGGTAGCACTTATTTGGATCAATTTCCTTGTTGAATTCGGAATAAACATCATTCTTTCCCCCGCGATCGTCAGAATAGTCGCGGTCGTAGGAAAGAGGCTTAAAAAGTAAAATCAACCCCATATCCATTTTATCAGAAGGTTTTTGAAGGTAGAGGGGGCGGGGGGGAGGGGGAAAGCTTTTTCCTTAAAAAAGTTCCCTCCTCCCCCGCAAATAGAAAAGGAGAAATACAATGCGTTCGGATAACGTAACAAAGGGCGCGGAGAGAGCGCCGAACAGAAGTCTTTTTTATGCAATGGGATACACCAAGGAGGAGCTTGAGCGTCCTCTTATCGGTGTTGTCAGCGCGCACAGCGATATAGTGCCCGGTCACTATCACCTCGACAAGATCACCGAGGCGGTAAAGGCGGGAGTAAGAATGGCGGGAGGAACTCCCATTATGATTCCTTCTATTGGAGTTTGCGACGGCATAGCTATGGGACATATCGGCATGAAATACTCACTCGCGTCTCGTGAGCTTATTGCGGATAGCGTCGAGACTATGACTATGGCTCATCAGCTTGACGGACTTGTGCTCGTTCCCAACTGTGACAAGATAGTTCCCGGTATGGTTATGGCGGCGGTGAGAATGGATATTCCCGCAGTCGTTTGCTCTGGCGGACCTATGCTCGCGGGCATATATAACGGCGAGGAGACCTCGCTCTCCAAGATGTTCGAGGCGGTCGGCGCGTATAAGGCGGGCATAATTGACGCGTGCAAGCTCGACGAGTGCGAAAAGGGGGTATGCCCCGGTTGCGGATCCTGCGCAGGAATGTACACTGCAAACTCTATGAACTGTCTTTGCGAGGCTATTGGTATCGCGCTACCCGGAAACGGAACTATTCCGGCGGTGTCGTCCAAGAGAACTATGCTTGCAAAGCACGCGGGTATGGCTATTATGAACCTCGTAGAAAAGGGAATTACCGCAAGACAGATAATAAATGAAAAGTCTATACTCAACGCGCTCGCTTGCGATATGGCGCTGGGTTGCTCGTCGAATAGCGTGCTTCATCTTCTCGCTATATCCAATGAGGCAGGATGTCCTCTTGATCTTAAGGCGTTCAACGAAATGAGTGCAAAGACTCCCAACCTCTGCCATCTTGCTCCTGCAGGACCTACTCATATGCAGGATCTTGACGCGGCGGGCGGTATCCCTGCAGTTCAGGCGGAGCTTCTTTCCCGCGGACTTATAGACGGAAGTCTTCTTACCGTCAGCGGAAAGACTGTTGCCGAAAACATTGAGGGCGCGCATATCAAGGACGAGAGAAGCATCAGACCCATTTCCAATCCTTACAGCGAGACGGGTGGAATACAGATACTCTGGGGAAATATCGCGCAGGACGGTTGCGTCGTAAAGAGAAGTGCGGTTGCTCCCGAGATGCTCTGCCATAGCGGTCCTGCAAGAGTTTTTAACTCTGAGGACGAGGCCATCGCAGCAATTTATAGCGGAAAGATAACTCATGGTGACGTGGTAGTTATCAGGTACGAAGGACCCGTCGGCGGCCCCGGAATGAGAGAGATGCTCAATCCCACCTCTGCCTTGGCGGGCATGAAGCTTGACAAGACCGTCGCGCTTATCACGGATGGCAGATTCTCAGGCGCGTCAAGGGGCGCGTCGATAGGCCACGTTTGTCCTGAGGCGGCTTGCGGCGGAAATATCGGACTTCTTTGTGAGGGTGATATTATTGAGATAGATATTCCTAATGCATCTATAAATGCTCGTGTATCCGACGGGGAATTTGCGGCAAGACGTCAAAATTATCTTGCTCCCGAGCCGAATATAAAGAGCGGTTGGCTTGCAAGATATGCAAGACTTGTTGACTCTGCGGCAAAGGGTGCGGTAATGAAGTGATTTTCTTCATTATTATATAGTGATTATTCACACAGGAACGCTTCCTGCACAGAGCGGAGGGGCGTTCCTTTTTTAATTCTGACATAAAAACACTTAAGATCACGCCTTTCGACGTCCGACGAGTAATAGTTTCCGAAAGATTTTTGGTAAAAATGCACTAAATTGATGTTGTGTTTTCGTGTAAATTTCGAATAACGCCAAAAGTGAGTTTTTTTGAAAAAAAATGTTGACAAATGCATTCTGTGGTGATATAATAATAAAGCTGCCGAAAAAAAGCAGCAAAAATCACATAAAATTTCTGAAAAAGTTTTTGAAAAACTATTGACAGAAAGGGATAAGTGTGGTATACTAATTAGGCTCGCACGAAAATGGGCGAGCGAAAATTGAACCTTGACAATTGAACAACAAAGAGATAAGTACAAAGCAAAAAATAGTGCGAAATACAGATCTGTCAATTTTAAATAGAGTACACGACTCTAAAAAGTAAAAGTAAAGCTAGAATAAAGCTCGAAGAAAGATTTTAACTGCGAGAGCAGATAAGATACAATTGTTCGAGAGTTTGATCCTGGCTCAGGATGAACGCTGGCGGCGTGCATAACACATTCAAGTCGAACGGTGATCCCCTTCGGGGGTGATCAGTGGCGGACGGGTGAGTAACGCGTGAGCAACCTGCCCTTGTGTGGGGGATAACGTTTGGAAACGAACGCTAATACCGCATAACATTACGTGATCGCATGTTCATGTAATCAAAGATTTATTGCGCAAGGATGGGCTCGCGTCTGATTAGATAGTTGGTGGGGTAACGGCCTACCAAGTCAACGATCAGTAGCCGGACTGAGAGGTTGAACGGCCACATTGGAACTGAGAAACGGTCCAGACTCCTACGGGAGGCAGCAGTGGGGAATATTGGGCAATGGG
>JAZRCL010000081.1:0-47697 GCA_045659745.1 Eubacteriales bacterium | reverse complement strand
CGCATATCTTTGAGCGTTATCGGTTATATTGCCGAGCGCATTCGCCGTGCCGTTTGCCAGAGACGACGTCTTCTCTGATACGTTCGAAAGGAATGACACTATATTACCGTTCTCGTCGCGCTTGTAATCCTTATACCACTTAGGATAATATACATGAGTGGTGCACATGAAATCGTCGCTTTCCTTTGCGTACTCAACAAAATCGGGAATATTCTTTACGCTGTACTCTATGTAGTCTCCGTCCTCAATAAGCTTTTCAAGGAGCTTTTCCTCAAGAATGCTTACCTTCCATACGAGTCTGTAATACGCGTCAGAAAGATTATTCTCTGAAAGCCACGCCTTATACTCGGAACGCTTGCCGTCGAACTCCTCCTTGATAATTGTCTTTATCTGGGAGTTGACTTCTCTGTTTATCTCCTTGCTATCGGTATCTATGCCGTTCTGCTCGCACAGAGTAAGCACTATGTAGTTCTTTTCAATGTCATCAAGAACGCCCTGCATTACAAATTCCTTGCATTTGTTTGCAAAATCAGAGTTGCCCTCCCAATTCACAGTGCCGTACTTGTACTCAATATCCGCCTTGTGAATGCTCACAAGATAGGAAAATTCGTCGTAATAGATATCATAGTTCCCTACCTTGCCCACGACCTCTGCCTGCTCGTCAGTCCTCTTTATGGGCTTGACTCTCGCAAGCTGCCAGATAAGCACACCAATAAGAGTCGCAACAATTATTGCCGCAACCGTAATGCAGGTGACCAGAATTATCTTCTTTTTCTTTCTCTTTTTGACTATTTCCTTGAGTTCCTCGCGGGAAATAGGTTTATTTTTATTATTTTCAGACATTTCGCTCTCCAAAAAACATTTTTACAGAGTAATTATACAGCATTATTATGACAAGGGTGTGAATTTGCGAATTTTTTGAAGGCATATTTTTGAAAAAACTCTATGCAAAACCAAAAAAATATGTTATAATGGACTTCAGAGAAGACTTTTCCCCGAAAAACAGACAAAGGAGTAAAGGCTATGGAAGAAATATACAGCATTCCCCTGTCACAGCTTGCAGAGGAATTTAAGCTTGAACAGGTAGTAGTTCCCGAAAATTTTGACAAAATTCTCGTACAAACCCCCGAGGTAATGCGCCCCGGTCTTGCTCTCACGGGATTTTATGACATTTTTGACGAGGAGCGTCTGCACCTGATTGGAAACGCCGAGCATAAGTATCTGTCCGAGCTTGAGCCCGAGGACAGAAAAAAGAAGATCTGGGACTTTATTGAGGCGCGCCCCAACGCAGTTATATACACCTCAGGCCTTGAGGTGCTTGAGGAAATGGCAGAGGCTGCAAGAGTCCACGGGGTCCCCGTGCTTCGTACAGAGGAAAAGACAAGTACAATCATGGCGGCGCTTATTGGCTCGCTCAACACCTATCTTGCGCCCAGAATTACCCGTCACGGCGTTCTTATCGAGGTTTACGGCGAGGGACTTCTGCTACTTGGCGACAGCGGCGTAGGTAAGTCCGAAACGGCTATAGAGCTTGTAAAAAGAGGTCACAGACTTATCGCGGACGACGCGGTAGAGATAAAGAGAGTTTCCGCGAAAACACTTGTGGGCAACGCTCCCGAGATAATCCGCCACTACGTCGAGCTTCGCGGCATCGGCATCGTGGACATTCGCCGTCTTTTCGGTATGGGTGCGGTCAAGCAGTCCGAAAAAATTGACTTGGTTATCAATCTCGAGCCCTGGGTTCAGGGCAAGATGTACGACCGCCTTGGTCTTGACGAGCAGAAGGTTGACATTCTCGGAATAAAGATTCCCGCTATCACAATTCCTGTCCGTCCCGGACGTAACCTCGCCATCATTCTTGAAATCGCGGCTATGAATAACCGTCAGAAAAAGATGGGTTATAACACTGCAGAAGAGTTCAACAAGCGACTCCTCAGTCAAATGAATCTTTGATGAAGAGATAAAAAACAATGTAAAGGGCTGTTTTTGCAACGAAATGGCCCTTTCGTTCGCGATCTAATTGATTTATAAACAATTTGTTGTTTCCTTCCGGCCACCTCAGACAAAAAAAGGTTCACGTCGGAGAGCAAAAATGCGTTTGTGAAATCTTGTCAAAAATAAAATTTAATAAATTTCAAAAAAGGTGTTGACAAGACAAAAATATTGTGTTATAATAACGAATGCGAACTGAAGGGATCCCAACAGTCCGAGGCCTGCCGGTGTGGCGGAATTGGCAGACGCCCGGGACTTAAAATCCCGTGATACGAGAGTATCGTACCGGTTCGAGACCGGTCACCGGCACCATTGCGGTTTTTGCATAAACCGTAAAACGTGTGACTATAATTTATATATCGCGGGGTAGAGCAGCTTGGTAGCTCGTCGGGCTCATAACCCGGAGGTCATGAGGTTCAAATCCCATCCCCGCAACCAACGCAAAGGACACCAATCGGTGTCCTTTTTGCGTTGCAGAGTTGATTCTGTGCCACATGGTCTTCGGGTTATGAGTCCGAAGGGCGAATAACTTGGAGGTAGTGGGCGCAGCGAACGGCCGAGCGGTAGTGAATGACAGCCCAGTGTACTGTCAGAGCCGCGAGGTGACCGAAGCCAAATTCTCCGCAGAGAATTTGACAAGAACATGAGGTTCAAATCCCTCCGAAAAACGCAGGCAGCAGAGGTCATGGGGGAGCGAGGCGAATCGCCGCCGGTGGCGGAAAAGAGGCTCCCGTTTTTGTTATTTTTATGAAAGTTATAGACTTTGTTTCTCTCATGTGGTATTATATATATAGGATTGTCAATTGATTTTAATAGTTTTGTTATGTATAATGATATCAGGAGGTGATGATATGGAGTTTTACACACAAAACGGCAATAAACGTCCAATACGACTGTCCGAAGCAACAAGAATATTTGCCTACGATTCACTGAATCGAAAATACGGCAAAGACACCTTAAAAACAGGTGCGGTGATTCTTGACCATATCCCGAGCTTTGACACACTTTCGCAGATAGAAAAACATGATATCGCAATTAGCAAAATTGCGGCAGAATCCCCTATCCGAATTTGTGACGGAGAAAAGCTGAGCGGCGCCGCAACACTGGGATTTGCGATGGGACACAACGTTCCCGCAATCTACAACGGAACACTTTTATTCTCCAGCATCAGCCACCTGACCGTTGACTTTGAAACGGTGCTGAAAGAGGGCGTTAATGCCATAAAAGCAAAAGCGGAGAAGGCTTATAAAAAATATCGCTTGACCGAAAAAGAAGATTTTGCTAAAAGCTGTCTAAATTGCATTGAGGCGTTCGAGACATGGCACGGACGATACCTGAATGCCCTGCACGATCTTCCCGAATACATGGCAAATTACGAAAATCTGAAGCGTGTTCCCTTTGAGCCCGCGCGCAACTTCTACGAGGCGGTGCAAAGCCTTTGGTTCACCTTTGCCTTTATTCGTCTTTGCGGAAACTGGCCAGGAATCGGACGCATAGACTATTTACTCGGTGATTATCTGAAAAAGGATCTTGAAAACGGTGCTTTGACACTCGATGAGGCTCGTGAGATATTGGCGCACTTCTTTATTAAAGGATGTGAGTGGATAAGATGAAGAGCATTATCGCGATATTGCAAAAATCGCCTCGTCTTTGTCAAACCGCGAGGGGGTGGAGCTGTTGCCGTACCACGCCTGCGGAGGCACAAAGTCGGTCTTTCTCGGCGGTGAGGATAACGGAAGAAAAGAGTGGATCCCCGAAGCCGAGCAGATTAAACAGGCAAAGCTTATTTTGAAAGATCGCGGCATCAACGTGTTTTGAAGCTTGGAATCTATTAAGGCAACATAACCCAATACAAAGGACACCCTCTGTGCCCTATATATTACATATAAAAGCGGCAGTTCAAATGAACTGCCGCTTTTATTATTTTTCTACATTTATTTTGCTATATCGAGTATCTCGTTAAAATGCTTGATACAGTGATCCGCATTTTCATATCCGTAAGCATCGCCGAGAGCGATGGTTGTAAAGCCCCCTGCTCTGCCTGCATCCACGCCTGCCTTGGCGTCTTCAACGATGTAGCACTCCGAGGCATCAAGCCCCAAGAAAAGCGCGCCCTTGATGAACACCTCGGGATCGGGCTTACTGTTTTTGATGTTATTTCCGTCGGAAATTGCATCAAAAAATCCTTCAAGACCGATATATTTGAGTATGGCCGGAGTATTTCTGCTTGAGGAGCCTATCGCAAGCTTATATCCGCGCGTGCGAAGCTCGTCAAGGGTTGCTACCACTCCGGGAAGTATGTCTGCGGGTGTAAGGCTTTTAAGAAGCTCCTTGTAGATATCGTTCTTATACGTAGCAAGAATCTGCTTTTCCTCTTCAGAATATTCTCTGCTTGCGCGCTCAAGAACAATTTCAAGACTTGCCATACGACTCACACCGCGAAGACGGTTATTTATCTTCTCGTCAAAGTATATCCCCTCTTTATCCGCCATCTGCTTCCACGCAAGATAATGAAGTCCGTCCGTAGAAACTATAACGCCGTCAAGGTCAAATATAAATCCCTTCATAGCACCCCTCACATTTTATAAACAAGTGTATTTTTGAGCATTCTCTCCTGACCGTCCGGAGTTCTGACGTTGATAGCGCCTGCGCCCTTCTTTTTAATGGTCAATTCATTGTTTTTGATACTCAGGGTTATCTTTGTACCCTTGTATAAGAAATGAGCCGTAACGCCTTCAAAAAGCGTTCTGATGGGGTTTACGCAAAGCGTACCGTCCACTCCGACAGAAAGTCCGAAGATGCCGTAGATGACCGCAAGATAGCCGCCCGCAAGGCAACCGCTGTGAACGCCCTGCCATGCAACTCCGTGAATATCGTCAACGTCCATTTTGACGGTGTTGAGAAGGTTTTTGCGGAAGGACAAGATCTGCTTGTTCTGCGCAGAGGCTATGGCATGCACAGGGAACGTAAGCGATGAGCTTACCTCGCACATATTCTCGTAATAGTCCCAGTTTTCCGCAAAATGAGATCTGTCAACACCAACGTCAACCATTGTGTAAAGCAAAACAACGTCGGGCTGCTTTATTATCTGGCTCTTGTGATAGAGCCCGCTCTTCTTCATCTGGAACTGCTTCAACGTTCCCTTGCCCTGCTCTTCAAGCGAGCGAGAAAGCCCGAAATATCCGTCAAACTGAGGAATAAGTCCGTTCTCGCACATAGGAAGATAGAGCCTCGAGGCGATATCCCTCATCTTCTCAAGTAAAGACGGCTCAACCTCATAAGAAAGCTCCTCGCAAAGGGAGATAAAACGGTCAAATGCGAATTTAACACAATAGTTCGTATATGCGTCGTTATCAACGTATGGGTGATGCTCGTCAGTGCCCGTCACCCTGCATATCTCGTATCTGTCGCCGTTGAGGCTTACGCGGGATACCCAGAACTTAAGGCATTCAAGTATTATCTCCATACCGTAGCCCGTCATAAACTCTCTGTCACCCGTGTATCGGTAATAATTTATAATGCCGTACGGAATATCGGAGTTGATATGTATCTGCATAAAGGGGTGACGCGCATACTGCCATACTCTTTCGTCGCCACACACAGACGAGCAGAAGGCAAACATAGCTCCGTCATATCCCTTTTCTTTAGCATTTTTCTTTGCCTGTGGCAGCATTCTGTATCTATACATAAGCGCATTTTTCGCCGTTTCAGGTGCGGTGAGCAAAAAGAATGGCATCTGGTGGATCTCACAGTCCCACCAAACGAATTGATTATATCTTTCGCCTGTGAGTCCCTTGGCGGAGATTCCGTGAACACTGTCATTCATTGAAGCGGAAATGGCAGTATGGTAGCTTGCAAATCTGAGATATGCGTCCACCTCGTCGTCACCCTCAATTGTGACGTCCATCATTGCAAAATACGATTTATATACAGATATATGTGCCTTTTTGAGCTTGGTGTAATCAAAATCGCCCACTGCGAGCTTTTCTGTGGCGCAATCAGTAATATCTCTGTCGGTGTCTCTATCAGTAATGATATAGGTTATCTTCTCAAAGGTATAGGCTTTTGCATTCTCACAGAGGTATTCAATGCCTACCGTACCGTTGTCATCGTATTTTCCAAGCACCTTGCCAGCAGGAAATACATTTTTTATTCCGTAGCAAGCCGAAAAGCCATATTTATTTGTAGCGTGATATCTGTGAAGAATATCAAAGCCCTCTATCTGCAAGAGATCCGTTTTTGTAATAAACTGACCGCCTGTCTTGATTGAGGTATCAATACCCGACATGATCTTTACAGGCAAGCTGTGATTTATGGGTCTTACCTTAATTTTTTGACAGTAGAGATGTTCATCTGCAAACGAAGCAAAACGCTCAAAGATAAACTCAGTCCTGTTTCCCTCTCCGTCATCCCATACAAGTTCTCTTTTATAAACTGCTGTTTTAGGATCAAGGAAACGATGCCACTTAACTACTTTCCCTTCCCACGGGAAGAAGGTTTTTTCACCAACGGTTATCTTAACCGTTAGGAAATCGTGCATGTTGACACAGCTATCCTGCTTTTCAAAGGTTTTAAGCTTTTCCTCGTCAAGGTAGTATTTTTTCATATACTCGTTGTCCGTGAACGGCTCTGTCACCTCGATTATCTCGTCTATGAAGCCGCGGACGAATGCGCCCTGAACACGCTGAGAACCAAACTCCTCAAAGCTTCCTCTGACGCCCATATATCCGTTGCCCGTTGTAAAAAGGGTCGCCAGAATGGGTTCGTCTGCTATGTCATAAATATTTTCGCTGAAATTTTTGTTTTTATCCAATCCGTACATAATCTTATTTCCTATTGCCAAAGGAGATCAAATTTATAGCGCTTTGGCCAGCTCAAACACTGCCGTTCCAAAGCCGCGTAGCTCTCCCTTATTCTTATTTGTAATATACTCCCACGGAGTCTATCTGGACCGCGACGTTATATGTTCCCGTCACCTCAAAGCCGAAGTTCATTCCTCCAATATAGAGGTCCTCCCACTCGGTATCGCCAAGATAACCTCTATCCTTGGCTGTATTGAATGCCTCTCTTGCGGCATCGAGAAGATGGAAGTCAACCGTTTTGTATTCGTTCACCGTGGGGCATTTGCCATTGGTATGAACGATAGCGGAAGAAGGCTGGTAGATGAACGCGTGTGTTGCGTCATCCTTGCCTGCATCCTCTGCAGCAAATCCATTAGAGGCGGCACCGGATATACGGTTATCCCAAAGGGTAATTCCAAACCAAACGTATTTGCCGTAATCCTTGTGCCCTTCCGTTCTGTTTTGGAGTGTAATATACCAAACGAGCTGAGCACAGTGTTTATTTGAATCCGCGGAGCTACCCATACAGTCCTCAAACTTGGTTATCTCATAGCTCATATTCATTACAAGATCATCAAGCTCGCTGACGTGAACAAGCTCGGGACCGAAATCCTGGGACAAGAGTGTATGAGGCCAGCTCTCGCCGTCCTGACGGGGGTGGTCATATTCCACCTGCGCGTTTAGCTCCATATATATCGAGCCATCCGTGCTGTCGACAGTCAAAATTTTAGCTGGAATATTGACGCCGTTAACCGTCTTACCCTCGGATGCGTAGGTAAAGGCATCTCCGCCGTTGTAATAATTTCTTTCGGCGTAATCGTAGATATCATATTTTGAGCCCCACTGCGGAAATACCCAAGAGGGTTTGCCATCGGCATTGACACCGGAAATCGTGCCTGCCACACTTCCGTCAGGCCTTAAAACTGAAACCCCATTTTTGAGAAACGGGTCTGCAAAAAGCGCATCATAGCCGTTTTCTATAAACTGATCGTAAACTGTTTCGGGTTCATCAGGTTCGATAGGGTCATTCGGTTCGACGGGCTCACTTGGTTTGACAGGGTCATTCGGTTCAATCGGGTCAACGGGCTCGGATACCTCATAATCAAAATCTATAAGAGATGCAAGAAGATTCATAGCGTAAACACGCGCGAAGAAATCGTTGGGGTGGTTTACGTTGTTGCTGGACATCTCGGTATAGTATTTACCCGAATCAAGAAGATCCTGATGCATAGCGCCGATATCAACAACAGCTACGTTTTCATAATTCTTTGACAGCTTGCCAAGATATTCGGTATATTCCGTCTGATTCTTTGACTGGTTTTTCGCCATAGGATTTGCAAGCATTGTTCCAAGAAGAATGATCTCGCAATTGGGATTCTGCTGACGAATAGTCTTTATCATACTGATAATGTTATTACAAAAAGTGTTAATAGAAAGGCTGAGGGACGCATCGTTCATTCCGAATCCAATGATGGCAATATCGGGAACAAAGCCCTTGATCTCACCCGAGGCAAACTGTGTCGCAAGACCGGGCTTTTGTACCTGCTTGCCTGCTACCCAGCCTGTACCGCCGCTGACTCCGTTTGAGGATGTCCAACCGCCAACGCTGGTATTCTTGAGATTGACCGTGCCGCCGTAATAAGAGGAAAGCCCGTTGGCAAACAGCTCAGGCCATGTGGGAAGATTTGGAGTAATACCAAGTACAGAGGATGAGTTTGCGCCCGTGGAAATACTGTCGCCAAACACAAGCACGTTTACCTCATCTTTGTTTTTGAGCTTTGTAAGTGTTCCACTCAACTTTGTGTCGCCGAGATATTCAGGTACGCTTCCCTCCCACATGCCTTCAGCATGAGTATAAGTGACGCTAAGCTGCATCTGAACTATCTGATATCCCTCTGTAAATGGCAGACAAAGGCCGTTTGTCTTTGATGGAATATCGGACTGTAAGGTAAGCCCCGGGAACTGCTGCTCACCTGTGAGCATCTTGTCGGTAACGTAGGGCATATTCGTTGAGAATTCGTCAATCTCAAGTATATCGTTGTGAATAATACTTCCCTTTGCAACGATATATCCGTTTTGATAAACAAAATCTACGCCTTCAGTAAACGTTTTTATTTGAGAGCCGTTGTTTTCGTGGAAATACCACGTAACGGACTGAATTTTTTCTGCTTCAAAAAGGAGTTTGGCACGGGGTGCCTCAATAACATTGCCCTCGCTGTCGGTTTTTGCAACGAGCATTACGCTCTCATCGTGCATTGTATCACCTACCCAGAAGGGCTGCGTATAATTTTCAAGTTTCATATTATCTTCCGGAGGATTATTTTCGCCGGGCTTGTCATCAGGTGTGTTGGGGGTGTTAGGTGTGTTGGGGGTATTCGGCTCGCCGTCGGAGTTGTCCTCCCAACCGTTCCAGGCATTGCATGAAACCAAGGAGATTATAACAGTAAACACGAGCAGCAACGCCAGGAGCTTATTTATTCTTTTCAATTCGTTTCACCTCGTTCGCTGTGAAATAAAGGTTTTATAAGAACTTCCGGGCATTATAATATAACACCCGGAAGCCATAATATCCGGATTTACCTATGATAAATCCAAAGCTTATTTGCCATCAATTCAATTAAAGAATGAATTATCCGGCTTAAATATTTTTAATTCAGATTGTAATTAGTCCTTCTTCTTGAGGAAAACTATTCCTGCAAGGCCGATGGTTGCGACAACTGCGAATGCGCCAAGTCCGATAACGGAGCCGCATCCCTTGCATCCCTTCTTCTTGCCGTCGCCATCATTGCCAGCGTCGGGATCTGTGGGATCTGCGGGAGTGTTGGGATCTTCAGGCTTAGGCTCACCGGGCTGCTGTGATTCAACGGTTTCGCCGCAGTTATCACACTTGCCGTCAGAGTTGGCGTCAACGTGCTCTCTGCACTCGGTATCATCAGAAGGAACACCATACTGAATACCGTTAGCGCTTACGAGTGTAAGGATGTTGGGGTTAGCCTTATTATCTGCAAACGAACCCATAGAGAAGTAAACCTCATCGGGAACATCGTGGCCCTGGTTTGTAAGAACCTCGGGAGTAAGTACTATCTCAGCCTCGTTTACTCTGATAACGTAAGCCCAGTATGTAGAATCATCTACAAAGCTGTAATATTCCTCGTACTTAACGGAAATGGTGATCGTGCCGCCGTCAAGAGGAGTAGCAATGGGGCTATTTGCAAGAGGTACATCGGTGTAGTTCATAATCTGAACGTTGGATTCCGTAGGATAGAGCCAGATAATAATGGAGATACCGTCGCTCATAGACTTGTAGGAATCAGGATCAGACAAGAAGTTGAAGCAAAGGTTATTTGCGCTTGTGCCGTCATTGTAGTATGCCGCGCTTGTAAGCTCAATAACAAATTCTGCTCCTGTCTTGAGATTGATAGCCTTGTTGTAGTTAAAGCGTGAGGGGAATTCGGGTGTGGACTCAACTACAATACCGTTGTTCTTATGTTCAACAGACGGAACGTTAG
Source organism: Eubacteriales bacterium (assembly GCA_045659745.1). GTDB lineage: Bacteria > Bacillota > Clostridia > Oscillospirales > CAG-272 > SVTX01. Next base: position 37,355 of record JAZRCL010000081.1, on the reverse strand, counting down.
TAGAACTCATGTAATAGAATACGGTTCCAACAATGTTGCGCTCAAGCTCAGCAAGCTCAGCTACTATCTCTGTGTTTTCTTCCATAAGGTAATCAAGCTTGATAGCCTTGTACTTTGTGCGAACAGGCACAAATTCATCAAGTACGGTGTATTCCTTTTTAAGAAGCTCGGAAACCTCTGCCATCTGTGCACGAACGAATGCCTCGCAAGCTGCCTTAAGTGCATTGTAGCCCGCTACATAACGGTTGTAAAGCTCGCCGTCATCTTCTGTGATCGTAACGTAAATTGCGATCTCTGCGTATGCTGTCTTAGCATCGTCGAGATTAGGCTTGATTGTAAGGTCTGCTTCAAGCTTATCTTCCATAGCCTTGACATAGCTTTCCTTAAGCTGGGGAAGAACTACTGTTTCAATATTTACAACTGCTGCGTCGCCTGCTGCAATTGCTGCTTCAAGAGCTTCTCTGTCCTCTTCGTCGAGAACTGTGGTGATCTTTGTGTAAGCTGTTGTTGTCTCGTATGCTGCTCTGTAAGCCTTAACATCAACGAGAGCATTAACGATTTCGGGATCTGTTGCGTCAAGAGCATCGATCATAGCTTCGTAGGTTGTCACCCAAAGAAGACCTATGCAATAATCGTGTCCGTAATCAAGAGCCGCAATTGATTCTTCAATCTCTGCCTTTGCTTCGTCACTGAGCATAGACGCTCTGTTTGCATATTCTGCCTTTGCTTCGTCTGTAAGAGCAAGCGCAGCTGCGAGAGACTCGCCGGCGAGTGTCGTCGTATCAGCAATAAGTGCCTCGTAAGCAGCTACAGCTGCGTCAATTTTATCTGTGACTGCCTTTTTAACGATAATAACTATCTCTTCGTTAGCTGAGAGCTCAGCATCAATTGTAGAGATAGCAAGAGCAAGCTCAGCAGCCTCTCTTGAACGGAGTGCGCCGATACAAGCAAGTGCATCTGCTCTTGCTGTCATAGCCGCATCATAGGAGGTTGCGTCTACGATAGCGCCTGCAGCTGTCTCATAAGCCTCGTACTTTTCAACCGCGCCTGTTACAGCCTCGCCTGCAAAATAAGCTCTATAGTTGTCATCAACTATCTTCACTTCTACTGCGGGAGCGGGATTTGCACCGTCAGGGAAGCCTGCTGCCATAACGTACAGCTCGCCGTTTTCGTTAAGGATGCCTGCTACCGCTGCCTTGGGAAGATATACTGTACAGCTCTTATCTTCTGCGTTGTAGTTTGCGTTGATTTCCCACAAACCGCTATCAGTCATTGTGATCTTTACAGAATAGAATTCTTCGTTATAGGACTCGATCTTGATTGTATAGCCAACTATTTCAGCAGCATTGCTTACCATAGACTTGTCGGCTCCAAAGCCCTTTGCAGATGTGAGGTCAGGAGCTACGTGAACGAGAGGCTCACTCTCATAGTTGTGATTGGTAGTAAAAGCAAGTCTTGCCTGTCCTGCGCCAAATGGATCGTTCCAATATGTGATAGCAATTGTGTTTGCCTCGGTGAAATATGCGCCTGCCGCGTTTGACAAAACTATACCTACGCAATCCTTGAATTTTGTTGCGGCTCTGAAGCTGAGCTCAAGTCCGTCAAGCTTAACAAGGTGATTATAATGAGCACGTGTTCCCCAGCCGTTAAGGTTAGAAACTTCGGTATAGCCGTTTTCTGCAAACTTCAATACAGCGGGAGTATTAAAGCTTTGGCTCCAGTCACTGTCTGTTGTTCCTACAATAGTGGAAACTGAAGGTTCAGGATCGGGAGTAGGATCAGGATCAGGAGTAGGATCGGGATCGGGTGTAGGATCAGGATCGGGTGTAGGATCGGGATCGGGTGTAGGATCAGGTGTGGTAGCAGGAGCAGTAACTCCGGTCACTCTAACGCTATAGTTGGGCGCTGTAAGTCCTGTTGCGGCAACGTAAAGCGCTCCGTTTGCGTCAAGAATGTTTGCAAACTGAGCCTTTGCAAGATAGAACGTGCAAGAATGTCCGCCGCCCACTTCATCAGCATAGTTGATATTGTCGCCCCAAAGGAGGTTATCCTGCATAATTGTAAACTTAACTCTATAGGCGATATCATTTTCAGAGTTGATTTCGATCTTAATATCAGCGTTTGTTACGTTGTTAAGAACCATTGTCTTGTCAAGACCAAAGCCCTGACCTGTAGCGCCTTGAGAATCCCTGTAAACGTAAGTTTCTCCATTGTAGTCGTGATTAGCGCCTACGTGGAATCTGGACTGACCAATGGAATAAGGATCAAACCAGAGCGTCATAGCAACCGCATTGGATGTGCCGTAGCTCGCGCCGGGTTCAGACGAGAATACAAAGCCGGCTGCCATGTTTGCCGCAAAGTCAGCAAGCTTCATTTCAACGGTAAGTCCGTCAAGCACGTACTTTTCGGTCGTATACGCACTTGTGTCATACTGAAGGCCGGAAACATTATAATATCCGTCTTCGCCTTCTGTTACAGTTGTGCCGTTTGCTGTCCAAACGGGTGTAGCTGTTTCGTCCTGCGCAGATACCAATATTTGTCCGAATAATGAAATCATCATTGTGAACGCAAGTAAAAGCGCTAAAATTCTTTTTTTCATAATTCCCTCCAAAAAAATGAATTTTATTAATTAATATGGCTCACCATAATTAATTCGATTTATACATATTGAGATAGGATATTTCAACCTCAACATCATAGTTGCCGGGAAGCTCCCAGCCAATATTTGTACTGCCGATTACAAGCTGATCGGCACTTGCTCCCATCATTGCGCCGTTCTGACGGGCAATTTTAAGAGCTTGTTTGATATAAGGAAGAATATCCACCTTAACGCTTACGTCCTTACCTATAACCGCGGTAGGAATGTTTACGGAATTTTTCTGCTGTGCTGCAACGGACTGAAGAGAAACCATATAGATAAACAGTCCTGTGCTGTCCTCTTTGCCCCCGTCATAAGACGCAAAACCGCCGGGTGTGTCGTTAAGCGCACGCGTGTCAAACATTGAAAAGCCAAACCACATAGAATTTCCATAGCTTTCGCTATCGGGATTACTATCGGTAAGTGTAATGAACCACTGGAACTGAGCCGCATTCAGATTTGTATTCAAGGGATAAAGCGTTCTGTCAACAAGGCTCTCGCATTGGGTCACCTTGTAGTCGACCTCCATATAGAGATGCTTGCAATCGCTTGTGTCAGCCATTACAGACTGCTCAATAAGAATATGCGGCCAGTTTTCGGCACCGTCGGTACGCTCACGGATATTACCGTCCGCATCCCTTGTATATTCTTCACTTCCCTTTATTCCAAGCGTAATAGTTCCTGTTTTTGCGGAATCAATTTGAAGAAATTTTGCTCCGTCATTATATGTAATAACCGAACCGTCTCTCTCAAAAACTCCTTCCGTTGCCATATCCTTGGTACAGCCCCACTGAGCCATACGCCAGACACTGTCTCCATCCGCCTTATTGCCATCATAATCAAGATTGCCCGCAAGATTTCCGTTAGAAGAATTTGCGTGGAAGAGTGTTACGGAAAATCCTCTGGAAAAGTTGAGGTCGTCGAGCAGCTCAACTGTGCCATCCTCGTCAAATTTAGGTCTTTCCAGCAACTGTCCTTCCGTTACCGCTTCCCACGTGAGATCGGGTCTCTCCGTTGTAGGTGTTTCCAAAGCACCGTTAAAAATATCGCAACCGCTTACCATAATTACTCCTGTAGCCATTGTCAGTATCAAAGCAACAGCTTTGATCAAATTATTTTTCATAGTCTATCACCCTCAAGGACATATTTTCGATTTTAACTCCAACCTTGGCAAGGTTTGAAACCTCCCAACCAATGTTAAAACCGTTTACCGCCATGTTTTCCCACTCGGACTGAGCAAGAGCGCCCTTGCTCTTGGCAAGATCAAAGGCCGCCTTCATATATTCCTTCAGATCGAGCTTTACGTGATAGGTCTTTCCTACCTCTACCTTACCTCCGCTTTCGGGGAAAAGCTCCTCGCCCGTAGGTGCATATATGAACTTGCCCGTGGAGTCTGCCTTGCCTCCGTCATAAAGCTGTGTGCCCGGGAAAACCTCATAGCGATTGTCAAAGAGCGTTACGTTAAACCACATATAATCGCCCAACACACTTTCCTTATCGTGAACCGAGAATATCCACTGGAACTGCGAAGCGCCTATCGAATTGTCGTATTCGATATTCTCCGTTATCGTGAAATCAAGCTCTATAATAAAGGACTCTACCTGGTCTAGGTAAACCACGCCGGGTGTTTGCTGAATTATCATGTGCACCCAATCTTCTCCGTTTTTACGAACGACAGGCTTGCCTGTTTCTTGATTGACGTACTCCTTTGTGGTGTCCACGTTAAGATTATACTCACCGGTTTTGGTGTTTACGGATATATACTTGCTTCCGGATTCATTTGTGAGGGTAAAGTAGTCGCCGTTAACGCCCTCAATTCCATATGCGGGAATGTCAAAAAGCTCATTCCCCAATGACAAGTCATTTTTCGTTGAATCGTAATTTGCTCTCGTTGTGGAAAGATCGCAATACTGACCAAGCGACCAAAAGGGCTCCTCGCCTCCCGACTCACCGTACTTCCACCAGGTATAACCCACCTGATGGGAGTTTAGGTTGGATATCTTGATTCCCTGCTCAAAATTCTTGTCAAAGAGGAGCTCTCTTTCAACAGGCACAAGCTCGCCATCAGGATCAGTCGTAGGCGTTGAAAGCATATTCTCACAGCCCGGCAATGCCGCAAGAAGCATTACAATAGCTAAAAGTAAAGCTAATTTTTTCATGTTTTCACCTCGCTGTGTTTGTTTCGTATTACATTTTAACTGCGCCATCAGTAAGCCCCTTAATAAATTGCTTTGACGTAAAGAAGAACGCAATAAGAAGCGGCAATGATGCAAGACAATATCCCGCATATATCACTGTATCGGGTATCTTTGCTGCGCTTGAACCAAACACGGTAAATACTCCGACGCCTATGGTGTACATGTCCTCTGCTCCGTAAAGGATAAGTCTTGCCCAGATAACGTCATTCCACGCGCCGAGAAGTGTTGACAGTCCCACGGTAAAGAGGATGGGAGTGCTGAGCGGGATAGCTATCCTGAAATAGCAGCCCAGCTTGCTCGCGCCGTCCATTTCGGCGGCTTCGTAAATATCGGAAGGAATTCCATCCAAAAACGTCTTGATAAGGAATATGTTTACAGGCATACCTCCCGCTATTGCAGGTAGCACCACGCCCGCATACGTCTGCTTCAGATTCAAAGTTGAATATACCAGAGAATACTGTGTGGCGAGTGTCAAAATACCTGGGATCATCATAAATGCCAGGAACACCATAAAAAGCGTGTCCTTGCCCTTGAATTTGAATCTTGAAAAGCCGTATGCCGCAAGGCTGGAAAAGAGCAATACGCCAAAGACCTCAAGAAATGCTACCCAAAAGGTATTCAGAATATATTTTGAAATATACGGCCAAGCGGATTTGAACGCGCCCGTAATCACCTTCGCATCTTCCGCACCCGGAAATGAAAGAGGATTTTTCAGGATATCCGCAGGGGCCTTGAAGCTGTTGATAATCAGTATGTAGAAAGGAAACAGCACCATTATCAGCAAGCAGATTATGATGATATGGGAGAAGACCTGTCCTACTGTCAGCTTCTTTCTTTTTTTATTTATTTTTACATCTCTCATAGCTTACTCCTTCGACTTGATAAGCTTGTTGTTAATGATGGTTACTATCATTATAATAACAAACATGACAACGCCCATCGCGCAAGCGTATCCGTACGCGCCCTCCTTAGAAGAGCCGGTAATAAGTCTGTAAATGTAATAACCCGGAACCATCGTTCCCGACAGCATGCTATCTATTACCTCGCCCGGTCCGCCATTGGTGATGGCATACTGCATTGAATAGTTCTGGAGTCCGCCTATAAAGCCCATTACGAGGAAGTACTTGAGCTGTCCGCTGATAAGAGGAAGATCTATTCTGAACACCCTTCCCCAGAAGGACAAGCCGTCAATCTGCGACGCCTCTATAACGCTGCGGTCAATGGCGTTAAGTCCCGCAAGATAAATGAGGAACGAGGTACCGCCGACCCAAGGGAATCCGTAGAGGAATATACTGAGAAATACTACCCACGTCTCCTTACTTGCAAACCATTCAAGTGGCTTTGCGCCAAACATTGAAATTATCGTATTGGCAAGACCCGCGGACGAGCCCGAAAAAACAAGCTTTTGCCAAAGAAGGAGCACGATAATGCCGGGGATCATAGCAGGAAGAACGAATAAAAATCTGTAAATGGGCATCATTCTGGACCTGAGATTATACATAAGCTCAGCCAGAAGGATTGATGCCGCGTTACCGAGTATCATTCCAACGACCGTGAGGATAACGGCATTGAGAAGAGATTTCCAGAACAGCCTATCCGCAAATACGCGCTTGTAATTTTCGAACCAAATAAATTCGGCTCCCGAGCCGCCGTCCCAATCGGTAAAGGAGTTTACAAATGCCATTATCGTAGGATACAAACAGAAGACGCACAAAAGAATAAACGCAGGCAATATAAAGAGGAGTCCTTGATATCCTCTGTTCTTGCGCAAGAACTTCTTTAGCTTTCCTTTATCTGATCTGTCTTTGTTTGACATTTTTTATTATCCTTCCTTGTTAGAGGTTCCGTATGCGGGCCAAGCCTTGTTGTCCCACTTGTTTGTATTATAAAGTGTGTTTACTGCATTGATAAACGAGTTTTTAAGAATGGGAAGCTTGCCCTCGATATCAGCCAGGCTAAGTCCGATTGCATCCTGTCTGAAGAGGTAGAATGCATCGTAGTAGTCCTTGTTCATCGTATCGCCCGCCGTTACGCAGGACCAGGATACGGTGTTTTCGTTTGCAATATCGCTCTTGTAGGTATCAGCAAGAGCCTGGAAATACGGGTTGGTTGTGTTTCCGGAAAGAGGAACTGCAAATCCGAGGTCGTTGACCATCTTGTCGTTGTTCTCGAAGCAACTCAGATACATAAGAATGTCTACGCAAGCATCTACACAGTTTGTATTGCCTGCCTCACTATCCTTATTCATAGCGGAGTTTGTAATAGCCCAACCTGTTGAATAACCGGAAAAGCCTCTGCGAACGTATTTGTCAACATTGAAAGTTGTATAGTAGGGGTTATCTGCTTCATTCTCGGGCTGCTGTGTAAGCACGGGATAAGGCATAACGCCTATTTCAAATTCACCGTCAACTGTGTCAACAAGTTCACGAATGCTTCCGCCTACTACCTCAAGCATAGCAAGATTTCCCACGAGGAACTGCTGCTCAGCATAGTAGGAGCTGTAATTTGTCGGGTAATACTTTGTCATCTGCTTTATCAAACGGAAGAGTTCAACGTATTTCTCGTCCTCAGGGGAGAAGCGTCTTTCGCCTGTCACGGGGTCCTTCTGCATATATGCTCTCGCATATTCTTCAGCATCTACACCGCCGTCAACTGTAATTACGTCCATATATTCAAGCTCACTTGCCCAAAGCGTGGACTCAAGATAGCAGTCATACCAGGGATACATATGGAAGTAAGGGCAAATATATGTAGCGTCATCGCTGGGATTTGCTCTGCTTACTGTCTGTGCGTAAGCATTGAGCTTATCCTGAGCTTCCATAAAATCTTTGTAAGTCACGGGTGTTTCCGTAATGCCCGCAGCCTCAAAAAGTGTCTTATTATAAATAATGCCTATGGGGTTCTGCTCCATCTCAACCGTATATTTCTCACCGTTAGGTGCAAACGTGCTTACGTAGGATGTGCTATCCCAAATATCCTTCCACTTTTCGCTTCCTGCTTCGCCGGGCTTGGAATACTTGTTGGGCGTTTCCATAGCGGAGGAAATATCATAAAACCAACCCTTGCTCTGGTCCTCGGCAATAGTTGTTCCCAGATAGTAAAGTATCTCGGGAGCTGAACCGTTGGAAAGCATGGGGGCCATGGTTTCTCTGTCCATATTAATGGAATTATCAGCTACTACAAAGTAATAGCCGTACTTCTCCGCATTAGCTTCGTTCCAAGCTTTAACGAGAGTTTCAAGTGTATTGTAAGGATAGGGATTAAGGAACTTGTCATATTCCAAGGAAGACGTTGTATTATACTGTGCATTTTGGCCGCCCGCATCAATAGTGAGCTTTACGAGATCCTTGTATTTTTCTTCCTCGGGATCGTCGCCGCCGCCAAAACAACCCACAAAGCAAGAAGCAATCATCGAAATGCACACTGCAAGCAAGGCTATTCTTGCAATTTTTTTGAAAGATTTTTTCATTGTTAATTCTCCTCCTGTATATTTTGTTATACTTACATAACATTTACTCTTCAAGTATAACATTTATCACCTATATATTACCACAATTTCATTACAAAGTCAACAGATTTTTGTACATCATACACAATACGAGCTTAAGTTCGTGTAAAATTAACAACAAAATCTAACAACATTTAGCCATTGTGTTGAGAATAATGTTTTATAACAATAACATAAACAAGACAAAAGACAATTAGTGTTTTTTTGTCTACGCATTCTCATATTAATTAACTAATAATTCCGCACAATTACACTACCCTTGTATAAACTCAAATTTTATCGAATCGCGCTTGACAAAAATCAAATAATGGTATATAATTTTAATAAAAACAATACATTAAGGTAGTAAAAAAATGCAAAGAGAAACATTCCTATACAAAAAGGTAACTGAATATTTGTCAAAGCTTATTATCGAGCACCACGGTGATGAGGATTATAAGCTCCCCACCGAGGCGGAGATCGTGCGAGATATAGGTGTCAGCCGTATAACCGCACGAAAGGCGTACGCTATACTTGAAGAGTACAGTCTTGTCATACGCTCAAAGCGCGGAGGCACAAGAATAAACAACGAGATTCCTCTCAAGACAGCACTCTCCATACTGCACACAAATAATCACATGCCAAAATCCGTGCCCCAGGATAACAAAACGGTCGCAGTTATTATCCCTAAAATGATGGGAGGCCATCATATAAATAACATTCTCGCGGCAATAATCGACAAGCACGAAAAAGAAGTGATAATAGTTGACAGCTCCTCAATGTCGCTACAGAAGGAGCAGGAGCTTATCGACAAATATATTGCAATGCATGTAGACGGAATAATTCTCTATCCGGTTGATAACGAGATATACAACCCTACTATTCTTCAGCTTGCGACAAAAAATTTCCCTCTGATACTCGTTGACAGACTTTTACCCGGTCTCTCCCTGCCATACATTTCCACAGATCACGAAAGCATGGTTAAGCTCGCCGCAAATCATCTGCTTGAGGCCGGCCATAAATACATTCTGTATTTTAACGCAAATATAAAGACAAATTCCTCGCTTTCAATGCGCAAGGAGAGCTTTATCAATTCACTTTACAGCGCACACAATTACAGACCGTATTTCTATTCATTTGAGGGTGACGCCGATCCGACATCTCTCTCCTTCTGTGATAAATTCCGTGAATTTCTCGACGCAAATACCAAAATAAGCGCAATTATCACCGCCGATTATTCCAGTGGACTTCACTTGGCAAAAATGCTGAACACTCTCGGTGACCCTTATGAACACCGTTTTGAGATAGTTTACCTGGATTTCAACCCGATGCAGTTCGAGACCGCAAGCCCCGGCAGACACCCGACCTACATTATGCAGGACAGCTACAAAATAGGTGCTGAGGCAATCAAATTGATGCAGAGCGCGCTGAACGGAGCAGACATATCAAACACAAAGATAATAGTACCCGCAAACATTGTATTGGGTAATGATAATGATTAACACAAAGGGCTATCCGCGCTAATATCACGGATAGCCCTTTAATCATTCAAAAATCTTCACATGAAAATATCCCCCGCTTCCCCTCCCCTTTACAAACCACCGAATCTATGCTATAATAAATCAGTAGATATTTTACAAATCTCAAACAAGGAGTATTTATGAAAAAAATATTAGGAATCGAGCTTGGCTCGACAAGAATAAAGGCTGTTCTTGTGGACGATAACGCAAAGGCTATCGCACAGGGCTCATACGAATGGGAAAACATGCTTGTCGACGGTCTTTGGTCGTATTCTCTTGAGGATGTTGAATGCGGAATGCAGACCAGCTTTGCAAATCTCGCCGCTGACTATAAATCGAAATTCGGGGAAGAGCTTAGAGAAATATCATCTATCGGTATTTCGGGTATGATGCACGGATACCTCGCATTTGACAAAAACGACAACCTCCTCGCTCCGTTCAGAACCTGGAGAAACACCAACACCGAAAAAGCGGCTGATGAGCTTACGGAGCTTTTTGAGTTTAACGTTCCTATGCGTTGGAGCGTGTCGCACTACTATCAGGCAATACTGAGCGGTGAAGCGCACGTCAAAAGCGTCATCTTCCTCACAACGCTTGCAGGCTACGTTCACTATAAGCTCACAGGCAAAAAGGTGCTCGGTGTAGGTGACGCGTCGGGTATGTTCCCCATAAATAACAATGATTACGATAATGATATGCTTTGCAAATTCAATACCCTATTGAAGCAAAAAGGCATTGACACTCCCTTTGAGAACATTCTCCCCAAGGTGCTTGTTGCGGGAGAAAACGCGGGAACGCTCACTGCAGAGGGTGCAAAGTGGCTTGATCCCACGGGAAAGCTTGCAGCAGGCTGTATGCTCTGCCCTCCTGAGGGTGACGCGGGCACGGGAATGGTGGCTACAAACAGTGTGACTCCCAGAACCGCAAACGTCTCCGCGGGAACGTCTGGCTTCCTTATGGCGGTGCTTGAAAAGAATCTCAGCTCCTACTACAAAGAAATAGACGTTGTCACCACGCCCCACGGCGCACCCGTTGCGATGGTTCATGTCAACAACTTCGCATCAGAAATAACCGCATGGACAAATCTTTTTGAAGAAGTGATAACGCTCGGTGGCGGCAATATAAGCCGTGGAGCCCTGTTTGACGCGCTGTACGCAAAGTCTCTTGAGGGAGATGAGGACTGCGGCGGACTTGTGGGCTACAACTTCCTTGCAGGTGAGCCGATAGTGAACGTGGCAAGCGGCGCTCCTCTGATAGTCCGAGCCTCCGACGGCAAGCTGACACTGGCAAACTTTATGAAAATGCATATATACTCCGCGCTCGGCTCTCTCGCGCTTGGCTGCGAGATGCTGCATAAGGAGGACGTGCAGATAGACAGCGTATGCGGTCACGGCGGATTTTTCAAATCCCCCTTCGTCGGACAGAGCGCAATGTCTGCAGCTATCGGCGCCCCCGTGACAGTCATGCAAAACGCAGGCGAGGGCGGCGCATGGGGTATTGCGGTTCTTGCTTTGTTTGCACACCTCGGCGAACATAACTTTGAGAGCTTCCTCGACGGAATATTCAAAGATGCGCAGAAGACCACCGTGTCTGCAAGTAAGTCGGAGCAAAAATCCTTCTCCGCCTTTATGGAAAAATACAAAAAAGGACTCGAGGTCGAGCGACTTGCGACCGATGTGCTGTAATAAAGGTACACAAAAAGGACACCCTCAGGTGTCCTTTTATTATTCTTGTGTTGTTTCTTGTGTTATTTCCTGAGTTCCCGACGGCTTATGCTTGGGTCGGCTGAGCCAATCCAAAAACATTCCAACAAAATATCCAACCAATATTGTGAAAAGCACTCCTAACAGATATGCCGCAAGCGTTGCTCCAAAGCTGCCGAATATGTCCATAAAGTATATAGAGTGATTTCCGTACATGTTCATACCGAAATAAGAACGGTGGAAGAAGAAGTTAAGAAACATTCCAAAGCCTATCGACGCATAGATAAACACCAAGCCCTTTGCAAGGTTCTTGAGATTTATCTTGACTTTGTTTGAAAGTATCAGATAAAATCCGTAAATCCCCATAATAAGGTGACATGCTGCCTCAGTCACGTGTATAAATTTTGCATCGTGACTGTATCTTAAAATATACTCAACCTCAGGGCTGACAAACATAGCCACAAACATGCCAAATCCAAGAAAGGCCATCGCGCAGTAAGCAAAATCTCTCACCTTTTTGTTCATAAGCGGTGTGAGCGGTATAACGGTACAGATATATGGGCTTATGTTATCAAACGTCATAAATCCGCCCTTAAGTCCGTTGTGCTCATACATCGCATACGTCCAGGAGAACATAAATATTGCACACGCACATATAAGTAATGGATTTACAATAGGGTGATTAAGCTTGTCGCGGAATATACACATCAGGAACAGCGACGCCAAGAAGATAAGGGAGATTATCCCGAGCATGTGCATTATGTGCATTCTCTCGCCCCCTTATTCATCTGTCGGCTCGCCGGACTCGTCTGTTTCAAGTTCAAGTTTAGGTCTTGTCAGTCCTTCAATAAAGCTTTCTTTGCCTGTTCCGGGTTTTATCTGTCCTGCGGGAAGCTTTTCCGTGTCGATCTCGGGTGTTTCCGTGTCCTCAGACTCGGTTGAGTCATCAGGGTTTATCTCTATGTCAAATCCGGGTTTGATAGCGCCTTCGGGCCATATCTGTCCCGGTCTTTGAACTATGCCGGGGAAAACTTCCAAGTTTGTTCTGTCTAAATTCAGGTCTTCTCTTGTTAAGCCCTCGGGCAGTATTACCTCTGCGTCTCCGCACCAGCCTCCGATCCAGCCATCGTAATTTTTACCCTCAACGTGCGTTACGGTTATTGTAAGATTCTCACAACCGTTAAAGGCGTTATAGCCTATTTTTTCAAGACTCTCGGGTAATACAATCTCCTCAAGCCCCACACAATCAGAAAAAGCAGCTCTTCCTATTTCAAGGAGCCCCTCGCTGAGCACGAGCGTCTCAAGTGCCTCACAGCCCCTGAACGCACCGACGCCAATAAGCGTCACGGTCTCGGGAATAACAATTTGTTTGAGCGAAGTACAGCCTACAAACGAACTGTTTGCTATCTCGGTAGGCTGATTGTTAAAGATAACGACCTCAAGCGACTCACATCCCTCAAACGCCCCCTCGCCTATATGGGTGACTGTTTCGGGAATAACTATTTCTTTAAGCGATGTGCAATTTTTGAACGCGCCCGCTCCGATATGTGTCACAGTTTCGGGTATCACTATCTTCTCAAGCTTAGCGCAACCCTCAAACGCGTTGTCACCTATTTCCAAAAGACCTTTGTTCAGAGTGAGCATCTCAAGAGATTCACAACCTAAAAACACTCCGTTGCCAATATGAGTCACCGTCTCGGGTATCTCTAACGACTCAAGCGCGGTACAACCGGAAAATGCGCCATTGCCAATGGACAAAAGTCCGTCAAGAAGATAAACCTTTGTTATTCCATCGCAATCCGCAAACGCAGAATCACGTATTCCAAGCACCTTTTTGTCGCCATAATAAGCACCGAGATAAATCTCGCCGCGTATGTATTCATATGCACCAGCAATCTCAACAAAATTCTGATTGGATCCACTCGAATATATAATTCCGGGGGTGGTCTCGTATTCCCAGATCGCCCTTATTACAACGTCCTTGGTTATCTGCTTGTATGATGTGCTCCAGCCACGGAGATATGCTCCGTCCTTTACCGCTGTGGGCGGTGTGGCGTCCTGTCCTTGAGTCACGTGCTGTTCAAGAGAGCCGCTGATAAGGGTACCGCCATCAAGGTCAAAGTGCACGATATGCGTCTTTTTTCCTGCGAAAAATACCAAAAGCAATAGCACCGAAACTACTGCAAACAGTACTGCGAAGGTTAAAATTATCTTAAATTTTCCTCCGTGTTTTTCCTTCATAAAACTCTCCTCTCTTTTGGTTATATTATTGTATCATATACGCAGTATATTTTGGTGAACATTTTGTTAAAGAGTAAGTTTTTTTTGTTGTAAAAATATTCTAAATACCGCAGAATACCCCGCGGTGGGTCTAAACTAAGCGTAATGAAGCGCACCGATGGTTATTTTTTGATAATTTTCACAAAAATTTGAAAAAGCCTCTTGACATTTTGTTCAAAATGTGCTACAATAAACAAACGCGTTAAGGAGACGCACAAATTTACGAGTTCAGGTATAAGTCTGCAATACGGGCAGACGTTTCTACAAACCACCGATAATGGTTGACTACCGGTTTAAGTTTCACCGATAGCCAGCCATATTTTTTGTTTAGGAGGATTTTATTATGTTTGGTTCAGATGTAAATATATATCTTGAAATTTTCGGTTACGTTGGCACAGCTCTCGTCATAATATCTATGATGATGACTTCCGTCTTAAAGCTCCGCATTATAAATATATGCGGCGGCGTGATAAGCGCGATATATTCCGTGTTTTACGGCGCGTGGGCGGTAGTTATAATGAATATTTGCCTTATCATTATAAATATATTTCAAGTAATACGCGAGCTGCGCCGCAGAAAGCGCGAGCGTCAGCAGGCAGAAGCTGCCGAGGATACGGCTATTGAGGGCGCACCCGCCCCTCAACCCGAAAAGCCTCAACCCGAGCAGACTACGAAAGGAGAAAAAACTCAAATGACTTTGACTATTGATAACAACGCATATATTCCAAAGCCCGACCAGTCTTTATACGATATGGTAAAGGATCTTGGGCTTGTCACGGGAAAACTGTCCACAGACCCTATAGCCGCAAAGATCGCGGGACGCGTCTTTACGCTCAATTACATCCCCGTTCGTCAAAAGGACATCGACACCCCCGAGCGCGGCTCGGTTCGAAAGGCTATGGCGGCGTCCGACGGAACGGTGACGCTGATTCGTTACAGCGATCCCACAGGACGCGACGCTTATAGGCGCACGGCGCAGTTTGTGCTATTCTTGGCTATCCGCAGACTCTGGCCCGAGGCTCGCGCGAAAATGGCTTGTACAGTGGGCGCGGGACTGTACGTTAAGGTGGTCGGCGCTACCGATTTTTCGGCTGAAAAGCTCAAGGAAGAGGTATGGAAGATAGTTGCCGAAAATATCACACTTCACAGACGCCGCATCCCCACGTCTCAAGCGATAGAATACTATACCTCGCAGGGTCAGACCGACAAGGCACGTCTTTTAACCTATCGCAAAAAAGCAACTCTCGATGTATATGAAAACGGAGATTTCGCGGACTATTTTTACGGCGAGATGGCTCCTACGACGTCGTTTTTGCGCTCGTGGGATATACTCCCCGCCACCGAGGGCTTTATATTCGTCTTTCCCGACCCACATGACCCCGACAAAATATCAAGCTATCACGAGATGCCCAATTTCTTTAGCGTCTATACCGAGGGCAAGCGTTGGGGCGAGCTGATGGGTTGCGAAACCGTGGCAGACCTTAACGAGCTTGTTGATTCAGGCAAAATACGCGAGCTTATACGCGTCAACGAAGCTCTGCATGAAAAGAGATTTTCACAGATTGCGGATATGATTTGCGAGCGTGGCGCAAAGGCAGTTATGCTTGCGGGCCCCAGCTCGTCAGGTAAGACGACAAGCGCTAACAGACTTGCAACACAACTTCGCGGTCACGGAAAAATGCCAATTCTTATGAGCCTTGACGACTACTATATAGACAGAGATAAGATAGCTCCCGGCCCCGACGGCAAGCTTGACCTTGAACATATCAACACAATTGATACAGAGCTGTTTGGCAAGCACCTCAAGGCGCTTTTTGCGGGTCAGGAGGTTGAACTCCCCACCTTTAATTTCAAAACAGGCAAGCGCGAGTGGGCAGGACATAAGCTTCATTTGAATGATGATTCCGTCATTATAGTTGAAGGTCTGCACGGACTGAATCCTACTCTGCTCCCCACAGATCTTGAGCCTAATCTTATATTTAGAATGTACGTCTCCCCTCTACTCCCGCTTAATCTTGACGACCACAACAGAATCGCGTCAAGCTACCTGAGACTTTTGCGCCGTACGGTGCGCGACTTTGAAACCCGAGGCGCGTCGGTACAGAGAACGCTTTCAATGTGGGATTCTGTCCGTCGCGGCGAGGAAAGATGGATATTCCCGTTCCAAGAGAATGCGGACGTTATATTCAACAGCTCAACCCTTTACGAGCTTGCAGTTATCAAAAAGCACATCTTCCCGCTTCTGACGGAAATTCAGCCCGGCGACGAGTGCTACGATCAAGTGCGCGCCATGGTAAAGATACTCAACTATGTCCACGAGGCAGACGTTGACGACGAGATCCCTCCCACGAGCATCGTGCGTGAGTTTATCGGCGGAAACGCGTTTTATAGGAAATAAAATTTAGGTCTCCCGAAAATTCGGGAGACCTTTTTTGCATTGATTTTTTCCGCAAACCGTGGTATAATAGGTATATAACACACAAAGGAGGGCGAAAAATGAAGGGCTTTTGTGATCTGCACACACATTCATATTATTCCGACGGCTCGGACTCACCAAGTAAGCTTATAGATATGGCAGTCAACCTTGGGCTCTCGGCAATAGCCCTCTGCGACCACAACACCACGCGAGGTCTGTCCGAATTTATGTCCGCGGTGGAGGGTCGTAACATTCTCGCCATACGCGGAATAGAGCTTACAAGCGAATATTGTGACCGCGAGCTTCATATTCTCGGACTTTTTATCCCCGAGGAGAGCATACCTAAAATGCAGGAATTCGCGGGAGATTTTGAGACCCGCAAGGAGCAAAGCAATATAGACCTCGCTTCAGCACTCAACGCCGACGGATACGCCGTCAACTACGCCGAGATGCGAGCCAAAATCCCCGATGGATATATTAACCGCGCGCATTTTGCCGCGGAGCTTACGCGCCTTGGATATACCGAAGACTACAAGGAGGCGTTCCGCACACTTCTCAGTCCCTCAAACAAATATTACACTCCCCCGCTCCGACCCGACGCGCTTGACGTGATAGAATTTATCACACAAACGGGCGCAGTACCCGTGCTTGCACACCCGTTTTTGAGCCTTGACGAGGAAACTCTGCTTGAATTTTTGCCGCAGGCAAAGGCGCGCGGACTTGTGGGAATGGAAACTCTGTACTCCAAATATTCCCCCGAGCAGATTCAGCGTTCTATAGAAATCGCAAAAGAATTTGACCTTGAGCAAAGTGGCGGTAGCGACTACCACGGCGCAAAAAAGCCAGACATCAGTCTCGGCACAGGCAGAGGCAATCTCAGAGTACCTATGGAGCTTGCAGAAAGATTAAAGCAATAAAAAGAGCCACTTTCGTGGCTCTTTTTTATTATTTACAAATCTCTCTTGCAACGTAAACTCCGCTTGCAGACGCGTGGGAGAGCGAGTGGGTGATTCCGCTTCCGTCTCCGATAACGTAAAGGTTATCCATAGCGCGAAGATGCTCGTCAACCTCTACCTCCATATTGTAGAACTTAACCTCAACGCCGTAAAGAAGCGTATCGTCGTTTGCCGTACCGGGAGCGACCTTATCAAGCGCGTATATCATCTCGATAATGCCGTCAAGAATTCTCTTGGGAAGCACAAGGCTGAGGTCGCCGGGGGTTGCGTTCAAGGTAGGTGTCACAAAGGACTCCTTAATTCTCTGGGGAGTGGAGCGCTGACCGCGTATAAGGTCACCGAATCTCTGCAATATTACACCGCCGCCGAGCATGTTGCTCAGTCTTGCGATAGACTCACCGTAGCCGTTGGAATCCTTAAAAGGCTCGGAGAAATGCTTTGCAACGAGCAGCGCAAAGTTTGTGTTCTTTGTCTGCTTTGCGGGGTCCTCGTAGCTGTGACCGTTTACGGTAATAATGCCGTTTGTGTTCTCGTTAACTACCGCTCCCTTGGGGTTCATACAGAATGTACGCACCTTATCCTCATACTTGGGTGTGCGGTAAACAATCTTACTCTCGTAAAGCTCGTCTGTCAGGTGAGCGAACACCTCCGCGGGAAGCTCAACGCGTACGCCGATGTCAACGCGGTTGGATTTTACGGGAATATCAAGGTCGCTGCAAACAGTTTCCATCCACTTGCTTCCGCTTCTACCGACCGAGATTATGCACTGATTGCACTCATATTCACCCTTGGAGCTTGTTATCTTATAGCCGTCATCAAGCTTTTGAACCTTCTCCACAGGAGTGTCAAAATAAAACTCTACCTTGTCCTTGAGAAAATCATAAAGGTTTTCAAGAACGATATAGTTTATATCCGTGCCGAGATGACGAACAGACGCGTCAAGCAGGTGCAGGTCGTTGCGGATACAGTCGGTCTTTATCTTGGTGTTTGCGGTGGAATAAAGCTTTGTTCCCTCTCCGCCGTACGCCATGTTGATGTCGTCAACGTATCTCATAAGGTCAAGCGCCTCTTCCTTGCCGATGTACTGATAAAGCGTGCCGCCGAAGTCGTTTGTTATATTGTACTTTCCGTCCGAGAACGCGCCCGCGCCGCCAAATCCGCTCATTATAGAGCAGGACTTACAGCCTATGCAGGTCTTAATTTTCTTGCCGTCGATGGGGCACTTACGCTTTGCGAGAGCGTGTCCCGCCTCGAAAACTGCTATCTTTAAGTTCTTATTGAGCTTAACAAGCTCGTATGCGGAAAATATTCCGCCGGGTCCCGCGCCGATAATTATTACGTCGTATGTCATTTTATTTCTCCTTAAAATTATTATCTTTAATTATCTACCTTTAATTTTTCCTATGAGGGCAAAAATCCCAAAAACTATAATGTTTATTACTACTATACTCGCACCCACGGGCGTGCCGATAAGCACCGCAGACAGAACTCCGATGCCCGAGCAGGCTACCGAGATAATTGCCGCTACCCCTATAACGCCTCTGAAGCTTTTACACACTCTCATCGCCGAAAGCGCGGGGAAAATTATGAGCGCGGACACAAGCAAAGCTCCCACAAGCTTCATTCCCACAACTATCACCGTGGCAGTCACCGCGGCAATAAGAAGGTTGTAGAGCTGTGTTTTAGTTCCTGTCGCTGTTGAAAATCTCTCGTCAAACGTGACGGAAAATATCTTGTTGTAAAACACAAAGAACACCGCTATCACTATAAGTGAGAGGACTATGCAGGATATAACGTCTGTCGTGTCAAGCGCCAGAATCGAGGTTGAGCCAAAAAGCGAGGTGCAAACGTCTCCGCTGAGGTTTGACGACGTCGTGTTCGTGATATTAAGCAGTAAATATCCCACCGAAAGCGCGCCCACCGAGAGCATTGCTATCGCCGCGTCTCCCTTTATCTTGCCCTCAGAGCTTGTCTTGAGTAGGATTATCGCGACTATCACGGTTATTGGCAAAACGACCAGCATATTGTCCGTCACACCAAGTATTGCCGCGACCGCTCCAGCGCCAAATGCTACGTGGGAAAGTCCGTCTCCTATCATAGAGTATCTTTTCAGCACGAGCGACACACCAAGCAGCGCTGAGCAAAGTGACACGAGTATCGCTACGATAAGTGCATACCACACAAAGTCAAACGAGAAGTATTCCCTCAGCGTCTCAAAAACATTCTCGGGAAGGTGTATCTTAAGCATCTGCCTCACCTCCCTTGAACTTATAGGCGTCACTGTCGCCGTAGGAGGTATTCTCACGACCGCTCTTGCAAGTGCATATAAACTGCGAGAACTCACTCTTGTATTCCTCTGTAGTTCCAAAGAATACAGAACGCTTGTTTATCTGTAAAATGTGAGTTGCATATTCAAGCGCGTGGTCAACGTCGTGCGAGACCATTATAATTGCCATATTATCGCCCTTGTTTATATCTGAGATAAGATGATACATATCCGCACTCGCCTTGGGGTCAAGGCTTGCGGCAGGCTCGTCCAGAACTATCAGCTTTTCAGCCGCGCACAGCGCGCGAGCTAAAAGCACTCTTTGCTGCTGACCGCCCGAAAGCTCTCGGAAGCTTTGCTTTGAAATCGACGTGATGCCAAGCTTTTCCATGTTTTCAAAGGCGATTTTCTTGTCGTGTCTATTGTAAAATGCCGCGCCGAGTTTTTTGCCTACGCGCCCCGAGAGCACTATCTCGGACACCAGAGCGGGAAAGTCATTCTGCACGGGAGTCTTCTGCGGAAGCACTCCTATCTCACATCTCTTGAGATCACAAAGCTCTATCTTGCCGCTACTTGGTTTTTTGAGTCCCAGCAGCGCGTTGAGAAGAGTGGTCTTTCCGCTTCCGTTCTCGCCTATAATGCAGATGTAATCTCCGCTGTACACCTGAAACGACAGGTCTGAGATAACCGTCCTTCCCTCGTATGCAAGCGTCAGACTTGCCACATCAACGAGCAGCTTTCTTTCGCGCTCGCGGTCTGACACGCGCAGGCGACGGCTCTTGTAATTACCCCACGCGCCAACGGGCGGGAGCTTTTTTTCTTTTTTTCTTTTGACCTTGCTGTCCAAGGCTTTTTGTTTAAGAATTGACATCTTTATAAGCCTCCCTCAAGGTCTCAAGATTTTTCTTCATAAAAGATATATACGACTCTCCGCTCTCAAGCTGAGCCCCCGTCACACTCTGGCAGGAATACAGAGTTTTTATCTCTGCTCCGCACTCGGCAGCGACTCTCTTCGCTACGTCCGAGCCTGAGCTGTCGGTGTCAAATATTATTGTTGCCTTGCTCTTTCTTACCTCGTCTATGAGAGACAGCACCACCTCAAACGACGCGCCCGTCTCGGACGAGCAACCCGAAAACGCCGCGTGGTAATTTACGTCGTAATCGTGGGCAAGATACAGAAAAGGAAATCTGTCCGCGACTATGAGCATGGGCTCTGCGGACGAGAAAAACTGTTCATAAGACTCGTCAAGCGTCTGTAATTTTTCTATATATTCTAAAGTGTTTTTGCGGTATCTCTGACTTCCGTCAGGATTTGCTCTGCAAAGCTCCTCGCAAAGCCCTTGAACTATTTTTATCGCATTCTTCGGCGACGTCCACACGTGCTCGTCATACTCTGCGCAAGCCTCACCGTCCCCGTGACCGTGGTCGTGATTATGCTCCGTCTCAAGCTCGTCAGAGCAAAGCAGGTCTGCATATTCAAACAGTGACACGGTGATTATCGTATCATTATCTGCCGAGCGAATAACACCGTTTACCCACGCGTCCGACGCACCGCCCGTATATATCAGCATATCAGCCTTGGCGATAGTCAGAATATCTCTTGAGGTCGGCTCGTATGAATGCATATCCACGCCATTTTCCTGAAGCAGTATGACCTCGTCCTCGCCGCCCGTTATTATCCGGCAGAAATCATATTGCGGAAATATAGAGCAGACGACTGTGAATTTGCCATCGTCAGAGTTTGGCCTTTGACCGCACGACGAAAGCAGTATGCAAGGCAAGAGCAGAGAAAAAATCAAAATGACTGATATTTTTTTCAATCCTCTCACCTCAAACAGTTATTTTTTGCTTTTGGCTCTCGCGGCAGCTCGCACAGACTCCATAAAGAATACTTCTTCCGCTATCAATCGAGAAGCCGTGGTGCTCGCCTATGTGACGGCACAAGTCGTCTCCCATATAGCACTCCAGATGCTCAAGATGTCCGCACTCAATACACTTTAAGTGAAAATGGTCGCTACACGCGCTTTTTTTGCCGATATATTGATATACGGAGCAGTTCTTCCCTTCGTCCTTGAACTTGCGCACATATCCGCGCTCGCAAAGGATGGAAAGATTTCTGTATATCGAGCTTTTGGCGTTCAGGCTTCCGTTTACCGCAAGACATACCTCGTCAACGGTATAATGCGTGTCGGGATGAGCGCAGAGGAACTCCTCGAGCTTGCTTTTTCCCTGTGTTTTATATTTTCTTGACATATTTATCTCCTGTTGAACAAATAAAAATGAGAATCATTCTCAAAACCAAAAGAAATTATACCATATACTCGCGCAATTGTCAATGACTTTTGAGAATGATTCTCAAATTTATTGTGAATTATACCTCCCCATTTATAGAAAACACACTTGCCGAAATTTAGACAAAATCTTTGAAAAAGAATTTATGATTTGCTATTGCATTTTCAAAAAATATATGATATAATACATAAGTCGCAGAAATTACGGCACACAACTTAATAAACATGGAGAGGTATCGAAGTGGTCATAACGGGGCTGACTCGAAATCAGTTTGTGCGAAAGCACACGAGGGTTCGAATCCCTCCCTCTCCGCCAATGCAAAGGACGCCAATGGCGTCCTTTTTGCGTTGGCGGAGAGGGAGGGTGAGAGAACTCGATCACATAGCCGCAGGCTATGTAAAGGTTCGAATCCCGTCAACACTGCCTAACCATACTTCCCTGTTCAATGCTTTTTGCGTTGGCGGAGAGGGAGGGCAAGAGAAATCGATCACCTGCCGCAGGCTATGTAAAGGTTCGAATCCCTATTATCCCAATCCATCTTTGTTCAAAAAATATTGAAATGCGCTCATTTGTATGATATAATATCCATATAAAACACCCACGAGGACTCCCATGAACACACAAAAATGGCTTAACAAAAATACATACTCCCTATCGGGCAAGGTCGTGGCGATAAGCGGCTCGACGGGCGGGCTGGGTCAGGCGCTCTGCTCACATCTTGCAGACCTCGGCGCGTCGCTTTTGCTTCTCGACAGAAATGAGAACAAGGCAAATCAGCTCATTGACAAACTCAAAAGAACTCATCCCGACCTGCGCGCTGACTATATGCGACTTGACCTGTCGGATATTGATAACGTCAAGTCTGTCACAGACAAATTATGCGAGCAACCGCCCGACTATATAATTTTCAACGCGGGAATTTATCACGTGCCGAGATTTGTATGTAAAAGTGGCTACAACAATATTTTTCAGGTCAATTTTCTCTCGCCGTATTATATGGCGCGCGAGCTGAAGCCTTACATTCAAGACAAGGGCGGCAAAATAGTCGCCGTTGGCAGTATCGCGCACAACTACTCAAAAATTGACACAGGTGACATCGACTTTTCAACGCGCAAAAAGTCAAGCAAGGTGTACGGAAACTCCAAAAGATTTCTTATGTTCTCGCTCTACGGTCTGTTTGAGGGCGAGAGTGGGCTTTCGGTCGTACACCCCGGAATTACGTTTACAAACATCACCTCGCACTACCCAAGGGTGATTTTCGCGCTTATAAAGCACCCGATGAAAGTACTTTTTATGAGCCCCAAAAAAGCAAGCCTTTGTATTTTGCGCGGACTGTTTTGTGACTGCGGCCAAAATGAGTGGATTGGCCCTTCCCTTTTTGATATATGGGGACTGCCGAAAAAGACCACACTCAAGACCTGCTCTGATGCAGAAGCGGCGCAGATTTGTCAGCTTGCAGACGATATCTACAACAAAATATAATAACAAAAGCCCTTGCCTGTGCAGACAAGGGCTTTTGTTATATCTTTTTCTCGGTCTTATCAAACCACTTTTTTGAGAACTCAGCGAGCACCGTCGAAAGCTCGTCTATATCCCAGCCCGTCGTGTTTACGACGATATTATAATTTTCGGGAATACCCCAGCCCGACTCCGAGAAAAACTCCGCCGTGCGAACACGGTTTTTGTCAACCTTTCGAATTTTTCTCTCCATTTTTTGAGGGGTAATATTTTTCTCGTCTTCTCTGAGATGCTTCATACAACGCTGAACACGCGACTCCATAGTAGCGCAGACAAACACCTTGAGTAGCTGCTCCTCAGACAGAAACGCGTCCGCATTTCTTCCAACGACAACACAATCTCTGCCGCGAGCCGCAATGCCCTCAAGCACTCTTCTCTCCTCGGCGATAATCTCGGTCTGGAGATTCTGCACTGCAACCAAGCCGTCAAGCGAGCAACCGCAGTTGAGCGTCATTGTCTGCCAACCGCCTTCCTCAAGCGTTTTTTCAACGTAGCCCTCGTCGAAAGGACAATTTTGCGCTATCGCCGTTATAATTTCCTGATCGTAATAATCAAATCCGAGCTTTTCTGCAAGTCTGCGTCCAAGCTCTCTTCCGCCGCTTCCAAACTCGCGGCTTACTGTCACTATCTTCATATAAATTACCCCTTTGGATATGCTTTAGTTTATTATACCTCAATTGCGCGAATTTGTCAACGGTGGCATGCGACTCTTGACATATACTATAAAATAGTGTAAAATATAATTGGAAAGTTATCGCTTGGGAGGAATGTATGAAGGCATTTTTTAGCAAACGTATTTACATAATTCTGGCACTTGTATTGATGCTTGCGGTATGCTTGTGCCTATCCGCATGCAGTGACCCTCAAGACCCGGGAGAGCAATCCCCGTCCCCAACTGAAAAACCAAGCTCAAATGATCATATACACACCGAGGAGCTTATTCCTGCCGTCCCCGCGACCTGCATGTCGGACGGCTACACCGAGGGCAAAAAATGCTCCGAGTGCGGAGAGATAATCCTCACTCCCGCAAAAACAGCAAAGCTCGCGCACACGCCGGTGACCGTCAATGGCACTCCCGCAACCTGTCTTGAACAAGGAATCTCGGACGGAGCGGTATGCTCTGTCTGCAACACCGTCATTCTTGAGCAAGTGACGCTCGCGGCAAAAGGACATATCTGGAATATGTCTTATGAGGCAGACGAAAACAAGCATTGGCAGAAATGCACCGGGTGTGATTTGACCACGTCGCCGTCAGAGCATCAAACAGGCGGCACGGATATATGTGAGGTCTGCGGCTACGGTTGCGCTCATGAGAACACCAAGTGGCAAAATTTCAGCATATCCACCTGCTCTCAAAACGGCACAGATATCAACTTCTGCCTCGATTGCGGCGCGATAGTCGGACAGTTAGTGCTTGATCTTCTTCCCCACACTCCCGAGGGCAAAGCGAGCTGTACTACGTCCATAACCTGCTCGGTCTGCAAGGCTGTTGTGGAAGGCGCAAAGGGGCACACACCAGGAGCCATCGCTACCTGTACAACTCCGCAGTTATGTACTGTCTGCGACGAGAAGCTTGTTGACACACTCGGTCACTCGGAAATAAGCGCTGATTACGTACCGCCCACCTGCACGGATTCCGGGCTTGAGGGAGGAACGTATTGCTCAAGATGTAAGCTTGTCATGTCCGCGCAGACGGAGATTCCCCCCACGGGGCACATTTACAAATACAGTATGTGTACGGGCTGCGGCGATACGTTAACCGCCGGTGACGTTGAAGCGTCCACCCTCCCGAGAATTGACGTCAACACAAGCGGAGTGGGTATAAACTCCACAGAAAATTATACGTCGGCTAAAATATCTCTTTCGGGATGCGACGAAGAATTTGCTTTTTCGGATATAACCGCAGGAATACGTCTGCGTGGAAACTCCACCGCAGGCGCACCCAAAAAGCCCTACCGCATAAAATTTGACAAAAAACAAAACGTACTCGGACTCAACAATGGTAAGAAATTCAAGAGCTGGGTATTGCTTGCGGATTATTTTGATTCCACCATGCTACGCACGTACACTACCTTCAGTATGGCGGACATACTCAACGATGGCAAATATTTCTCATCCGACTTCACTCCCGTCGAGGTGTATATAAACAACAGGTATCAGGGCGTTTATCTGCTATGCGAGCAGACGCAGATAGACGGCAATCGCGTTAACATATACGAGCGCGAGGACACTGATACTTCGCTCGAGATAGGTTATCTTCTCGTAGGTCAGGGCGGACGCAGCGACGAGCCCAACACAGTGTCTATCGGCACAACCATTTACACAACCGACAGAAACGGCACTACCTCCTACGCAGGCGGCGGAAACTTCTCGCTCTCGGGCGGAGATTATACCAATGCGCAGATAGCTTACGTAAAAAAATACGTCGAGGGCGTATACGAGGTAATAAATCAGGCTGTCAATCATAACAAGTATTATACGCTTGACAAACAAGGAAATCTCTCGAAAAAAACCTCCTTTGTCGGTACGACAAAAGAAGAAAAGCAGATAGAGACTATTGATGCCGTGTTCAACATAGACGCATGCGTGCGTCTTTGCATACTTGACGAGATAGTCAAAAATCTTGACGCGGGAACGTATAATATGTACGTTGACTTAAGCCCCGAGGGCGACGGCAGACTGACGCTCGGTCCTCCTTGGGACTTTGACTTCGCGCTCGCGAATACACATTACGACTCAACTCACTCGCCGTTTGATTACTATGCGACAAACTTTACCTATAGCGACGGTATGCGCGTCAACACCATGTTCGTGCTGTTCGGCAACATCCCGTGGTTTGAGGATATGATAAAGGACGTCTGGGAGGAGCACGTCGACGAGCTTTACGGAGTCGCGAACAATCTTAACGTTATGTGCGCACTTTACGGCAAGTATTACCAGAAGGATTATGCATATTGGAAACGCACCCTCTTATTCCATCATTGCGTGGATTGTCATTCAAAGTTTACCTGCCATGCCGACGCGGTAGATTTTCTGTCGGAATGGTTGTATCTGCGCCTTGATTGGCTTGACTACGTTTGGGGCGACGGCGAGAAGCCCCAAATGCCCGAGCCACCACAGCCGCCCCAGCCGTCTAATCCGTCATCCGTTTTGAATTTTGACTTTACAAACCCCGATATTCAAAATTATCTTACGGGTTTCCACAACTGTGCCGCGGTTATGACAGAAAATGGCCTTATGATTCAGGTCACCGAATCAAGCGATCCGTTCTTCACTTTTGATATATCACGTTTTGCCGAAAGCTATAGCGCGCAGGATTATCCGTATATTGAGATAGAGTTTATGATACCTGCCACAAACCGCCAAGACCATTACAACAATATGGAACTCTTCCTATGCGCAGGCTCTGTGCAAGGCGCAACCGCAGGAATATCAGTCGCGCAATATCTGCGCACATACGGACAATACACCAAGCTGACGTTCCAACCCTCAACCATCCCTCAGTGGCAGGGCGAGATCCATAGTATTAGAATAGATTTTGTAAGCTCATGTCAGGTAGGCGACTTAATGTATATCAAATCAATTAAATTCTTCAAATAAAAACAAAGGGCAACGGCATAAAGCCGTTGCCTTTTTTGATTACTGTCTGAACTGCTGCTTATAAAGTCCCGCGTACATACCGTCCTGCTCTATGAGCTGGTCGTGAGTTCCCTGTTCAAGCACGCAGCCTTCGGATATTACCGCTATCTCGTCCGCGTTCTTGATGGTGGAAAGTCTGTGCGCGACGACTATTGTCGTTCTGCCGTGGCAAAGCTCGTCAAGCGCGTCCTGAATAAGTATCTCGGTCGCGTTGTCAAGGGCGCTCGTCGCCTCGTCAAGAATGAGTATAGGCGGGTTTTTGAGGAACACGCGCGCGATGGAAAGTCTCTGCTTCTGTCCGCCAGAAAGCTTGACTCCGCGCTCGCCTATCTGGGTCTCGTAGCCCTCGGGCAGAGTTATAATATAGTCGTGGATATTTGCGCGCTTTGCCGCCTCAACTACTTCCTCGTCGGTTGCGTCAAGTCTGCCGTAGAGTATGTTTTCCTTAATACTCGCATTGAAGAGATATATATCCTGCTGAACGATACCTATATTTTTTCTCAATGAGGCCCTTGTCATTGTGCGTATATCTCTGCCGTCAATGAGTATCTCGCCGTCGGTGATGTCGTAAAACGCAGGGATCAAGTGACAAATTGTAGTCTTACCGCCACCCGAGGGACCCACGAGCGCAAACTTCTGTCCCTTGCCTATCTTGAGATTTATGTTTTTGATAACTTCCTTTGAGTCATCGTAGGAATGAGTAACATTGATGAACTCTATCTCGCCTTCAAGCTGACCTACGTCGGTCGCGTCGGGGTGATCACATTCGGGCTCGGTGTCCATTATTTCAAGAAAACGCTCAAATCCCGTCACGCCGTTCTGGAACTGCTCCATAAAGTTGATAAGCGTCAGTACGGGGGAAATGAACACGCCGATAGACACCACAAACGCGGAATAGTCGCCAAATTCCATATCCTTGCCAAGACCCGTCGCACCAAAGAGGATAAGTCCGCCTGCGATAAGCAACACGACGTTGAATATATCCGTCACAAACGAGGTTGTAGAATGGAACTGACCCATAGCCTTGTAGGCTTCGCGTCTTGCCTCGACAAACTTTTTATTTCCAACCTCAAACTTTTCGCTTTCGCGCTCCGCGTTGCCAAAAGCCTTCGTCACGCGAATGCCCGAAATGCTACTCTCAAGAGACGCGTTTATCTCGGCAACTGACTGACGGCTCTTTTTGAACGCCGCGCGCATTCTCTTGCGGAGCACCATAGAGATGATAAGCAAAAACGGAACGCAGGTGAACAAAATCAGCGTCAGAGGAGTGTTTATCGTGCAGAGGTATATGAATGAGATTATAATGGAAATGGACGAAATAAGCAGATTTTCGGGGCCATGGTGAGCAAGTTCGGATATGTCCATCAAGTCGTTTGTCATGCGCGACATTATCTTACCCGTCTCGTGATTATCGTAAAACTTATACGGCAGCTTTTCAAGATGGTTGAACATATCAGAGCGCATCTGCGCCTGCATACGAACGCCCATTACGTGTCCGTAATACTGTATGAAAAACTGTAAAAGCATTCGAATGATATAGAGCAAAAGCAGAGCTATGCCAAGTATGACGAGCAGCTTATATTGGCGCTCGGGAAACAGCTCGTTGAGCATATAACGCGTGATAATGGGATAGGTAATTCCTATCAGTGACATCAAAAGCGACGCGAGCATGTCCATCGTGAATATGAATTTGTGCGGCTTGTAGTACGCGAGAAATCTTTTAAGCATTTTTGTGTCCTTTTGCATTAACTTAATATATTATTTCCATTATACAATTCCTCTCGAAATTTGTCAATGAAAAAATAAAAAGAAGCCGATGTCGGCTTCTTTTTATTTATCCGCAGATTATAAACAACCAAGCAAGCACTGCGGTGATTATAGAGCTTGCATTTATCGACGGCAGCGCAAGTATGACTGCCACGAGAGAACAAACGAAAATTATTATGCCGAGAGTTCTGCCTGTTTTCTTCTTGAATCCGAAAAGTCCGAAAATTCCCGCAAACAGCATAAACACGCCTACCGCTGCGGAAGCAATAGCTCCTACGTCAAGCGCGATCACAGCCTTGAGTGCTGACAGGGGCGCATAAAATCCCCAGATGATATAGATAATGCTGATAATTACTCTCAACACATTTTTGGTCTTCTTTTTCATAATTCCTTGTCCTCCGAGATAATGTCGTATTTCGTGGCTTTATATGCCTAATTATATCATAAACAAAGGTATTATGTCAACAAAAATTTGCCATTGGCTCTTCAATATGGCTTATCTGCCCACAAACATCTGCGTCCAGTATCTGCCGCTTGCTACGTACCCTACTCCGATATGCGTAAACGAAGGATTCAAAATATTCGCTCGGTGACCCGAGGAATTCATCCACGCGTTTACCACCGCCTGCGGAGTAGCCTGACCTCTTGCTATGTTCTCGCCCGCGCTTCTATATCTGATACCAAAGCTCTTCATCATATCAAACGGCGAGCCGTACGTGGGGCTATTGTGGGAAAAATACTTATTGTCCTTCATATCCTGCGATTTTATACGTGCAACGCGACTGAGCTCCCAGTCATAAGTAAGCTCTTTGAGTCCCGCCTTGGTACGCTCAACGTTAACAAGCCTTACCACCTCGCGCTCAAAATTCAACACCGACGAGTCCGTCAGCGGTATATAAACTGTCTGGCCGGGATATATAAGGTCGGGGTTTGTAAATTGGGGATTTGCACTTTTTATCTCGCCGAGCCCTACCTCGTATCTGACCGCTATCTTCCATAAAGTATCTCCCCTGACGACCGTGTGCGTCACGTTTTCCGCCGACACACTCACGCAAAAGAGCATAAATACTGCTATAATACTAAATATAAATACTACTGTTCTTCTCTTCAATATTTCACATTCCTCCTGTTGTTTTAATGACGTCATCTATTACATTATACCATATAACATAAGGGTTTTCAAGCTGTAAATGGTGGCAGGGATAGCACAAAGCCCCAAGGATAACCTTGGGGCTTTTATCATTTGATAACACGCCATGCTTCAACCAATTTTTCAGTAGTCCACGACGCGTTTGCGGGCGAGGTTGAGGGCAGACACACCGCCTCCCTGCCGTACTTCTCTTTCATATACTTATTATAATATTTTTCAGCGGTTTTGCCATTGACGAATATTTGCTTTATATCAGCGGCCGCAAAAATTTCACCAAGATCATTCGGAACAACGTTTTTGATCGAGCTATCCGAGCTTCCCGTGATCTCGCAAGAGCCAATTACGTCCCAGACAGCAACCCCGTGTGCCAAAAGCAGCTCTCTTTTCTCGTCTATTGTTTGCGGCACAGGTCTCTCGAAAACAGCCGCCATCACTCTCCAGAATCTGTTTTGAGGATGTCCGTAGAAAAACTCTATCTCTCGGGATTTAACCGACGGAAAGCTGCCAAGTATCAGTATTTTTGAATTTTCATCATATATCGGCGGTATCGGGTGGTGTATCATATCTTTTATTCCATTTTCTTTTTATATTTTTCTTCAATAGCCCTTGCCCACTCAACTGCGGCCTGGAATTCAGTAGTCTCTCTGACAGGGTGAAACCACGCCCAGCGGGGATTTGTCAGCAGATCGCGTATATATACGGGATTATAGAACGACAGTCTCACAACGCCAAACAGCTTGTGCTTGTTTCCTTGCTCATCTATGGCGTAGTTCCAATCTCGACTGACCTTCAGCCCAGAGAACAGCTCGCTGCCAAGGTCAAGCCATTCGTTGTTTGTGGCATAGACGGACTTGCAAGTCTCCATCGCCTCGTCAAAGTTTGCCCAGCCCTCGTCCATCTCGCTGCAGCCAAACAGACACGCGGAAAGCACGAGCTGCTTGTATGCGTAAAACAGCTTCCAGCCATCAGGCACAACGCCGTTTCCAAACGATCGGATAGTCCTCAAAACGTCCTTCTGGAATACAACCTTTCTTTGCGCACCCATAGCATCGGGACAGCGCGCGTCAAGCTGATCCGCCATAGTCTCAAGCATTTCAAGCCCGTGTTGAATGTACGCTTCCGCGGGTGTACCCTGCACCGATGCGCGTGAAACGAGGCAGGCGCGTCTTGAAAATCCCGCGCGATATGGAGACATATTAAGCCAACTTGGTAGGTCCTTATCGTCACATACAGTCACCATAAGCTGAATGACGGCGTTGCGATATTGCGTTTCCAGCAATTTTTGCGCGTGCTTGAGCATAAGCGGCATATATCTTTCATTATCACTTGGAGCAGAAAGCAAATGATCCCTTACGGCGCACACCATATTGTATGAATAATAATCGTCATCGGGGTATTTGCGGCAATATTCCCTTACAAAATCTATGCGCTCGGCGCTTTCGTCCGAAAGCATATCTATTTTTTGATTGAATATTTCCCTGTCGCGCTCCTTTGAACAAGCGTCATTGGACAGAAGGCTGTCCACAGTCACCCCAAAATAGTTAGCTATTGACGGCAACAACTCAACGTCGGGATAGCATATACTAAGCTCCCACCTCGACACAGACTGCGACGACACGTCAAGCGCCTCCGCAAGCTTCTCTTGTGTCACGCCCTTCTCTTTTCGTAAGCGTTTGAAATTTTCTGCAAAATTCAGGTTCATAAAATACCTTCCTCAAAAAAATTTGAAGCTGCGCACCTTCTGATTATATTATATCACCCGAATTTTCATTTTGCAATATCACGTTTGTTGAGAGTGAGTATTAAAATTGGTGAATTTCAAAGTTCCACACCAAACATTAGCCCTTTCGCTGAAGCCTTGATATTTCACGCTCAGTCTCAAGCACTGCTCTGTCGTCGTTTGAAAATCCCCATTCGGTTTTCAGACATTCAAGAAGTCTGTTTTGCGTCTGAACTGCCTTTTCGTTGTCTCCAAGTATTTCATATATAATGGATATTCCGTGCAGCGCGTCGGTGTGTCGGGGCTTTTCGCCTCTCTCCCATGAAAGCTTGTAGATTTTTATCGCCTTTTCATACTCACATCTGTGCGCGTAATACTGCGCCGCCTCAAACAGAAACGTTTCATTGTCCGCAAAACCTACCATTGCGTCCTCAATAATTGCATCAGCGCGCTCTACGTCGTACTCCGCCAAAGCAATATGCGCCCGGTACACGGGAATCATCGCGGGCTTGTGCGCGGGGAGCGTCTGATATATATTAAGATACTCCTCCGCCTCCTTGGCTCTGTGGTCTGCGAGCAGATTATCAATGACGTAATAATACGGCATTGTCGTTTTGGGCTCTCCCTTATCGCTCTCAATTACGTTTTTATAAAAATCAATCGCCGTAGAATGATTTGCCATATTCCAATCCCAAACACAATGTCCCTCTGCCATCTGCAAAAGCCATTGGCAGTTTTTATGCTCGGGCTTCATTAAAATTGCCTCGCGGGCGTATTTGCTGACTCGGCGCGCGTCGGACTCCATGCGATGATGGTACAGATTGGCAAGCAGCTCCATAATACGTACCTTGTCGTTGTTATCATCAAGTTGACTTTTCAAAAAATCCTCGTATTCCTTGAACAGCTCGGGAGAAAACTCCTCCTCGACATCAATACGATTTTCAATGCGGCGCAGCTTCTGCTCCACCGTGAGATCAAAAAGCTCGTCAATACTCACGCCAAATATTTCCGCGATAAGCGGCAAAAGTGTTATGTCCGGCATGGCGACCGCATTTTCCCACTTTGACACCGACTGCGCGCTGACCCCGAGCCGCGCGGCAAGCTGCTCTTGCGTAAGCCCTGACTTGTATCTTAATTGCTTAATTTTATTGCTTATTTCCATATTGTCCTCCCAAATAAATTTATTGGACGTCCTCACAATTTAATTATACCGCCTAAGGCCTCAAAAATCAATAACGCATTTTTATTGCGGGGTCAACTAAAAGGATAACTCTCTGCCTTGTCGCAACCTTAATGTTGGGTGGCAAGTGAAAATCAAACAGCAGGTAGGCTTTCACCTACCTGCTGTTTTGTATATCAAGCAGTCTGTACATGCTTTTTTCTTCTGATACGTCTTATCACGAGCCAGACCACCAATGCGATCACGGAAAGCAGAATCAGTATCAATGCCAGCGCAATATACGTGAAAATATTGGCGTTGCGAAGAAGGCTGATGGGATTTATGCTGGAATACACCACCTTGCGTCCGTCGGTCTCGGCATATTTAGCGTCCATTTCGCCGCCCATATTGTCGAGGTAGTCCGCAATAGCGTACCACTCCTTGAGGGGATTGCCGTTTTCGTCCTTTACCACGTAATTGACCAGCTCGCTCACCTCAATAGGATTGCCGTCAGCATCACGGGGCGTAATAGTCAGAATTCCCATAGATGTCTCCTCGGCAGAGCCCAGCATCTGTCCCATATACATTCCCGCTACGATATAATAGAGCTTGTCGTCCTCAATCTCGCTGAGTGTTCCATCCTCGTTTCGAAGCATCGCGTAATCCACCTTATTGAAGATCATGCGGTTTTTGTTGAAGGAATATTCCACACCCGACATAAAAAGCTGCGCAGAGTTCATAAGAGGCTGAACCGACGCGTCAAGCTCAATGGCGTTTTTCAGGTCTTTGCCCGTAATATAAATAGCGATAAGCTCGCCCTCCGTGCCCACGCCAAGAGACGCGGCGTTGAACACGTCTGAAACTTTGACATCACCAATCGGCATGCTTGCTCGGATAACACCCGAAGCCGTCAGCGCCACGTCAACCTTCTTGCCCGTGGCCTTCTCTACTGCAGCCTTGTAGGCGTCAGAAAACAGATTGCCAAGCGTTGACTCGTGCTGAGTCGCATATACTTCGTTCACGGTGTCAAACTTGTACTTGTTGTTCACAAGCACCTGATCAAATCCAAAGCCGTACTTTGAAAGATAATCCTCCTCCACAGAGGTCTTGTAGCCCTCCACCATAGCGGCTATAGTGGGATCCTCTGCCACCGTCTCGTCCACGGGAATAAGCTCGTAGCTCTTGAGGCTTCCGTCACGTGTCAGCTTGACTACGCCAAGATAGCGGCCGTACTCACCTGCCGACGCAATAACCGTGTCGTTGACCGCGATGGGCTCATTAAGGGTTGTATGGGTGTGTCCCGATATAATAACGTCAATGCCGTCAACCTCCTTTGCAAGCTCGTAGTCCTCGCCCTTGCCGTCCTCTGTGCCGCTGTGGGAGAGACAGATAACGACGGGATCCACTCCGTAAGTGTCCTTGCAGTCCTTGACAGCTATATCCACAGTCTCCTGTGCAATCTTGATAGGATCCTCTAAAATCATACCCGAATTTGGCGCGCAGTCATCCGAGTCCTTACCGAAAATGCCGAAAATGACGTAGTAAACTCCGCCGCGCTCAAGAATCTTGTAATCCTTTACGCCGTAATTGTTCAACGCGTCCCACATAGCAGCGTCATAACCATCCTGACCCTCAATAGGCGGCCAATAGTTAGCGCACAAAATCGGCGGCACGGGGTCGCCGCAGTCTGACGCCACGTTCAGCATAGACTTGAGCCCGTCCTGAAGATAATCGTACTCGTGATTGCCAAACGTCGTGGCATCATAGCCCATAGCCCCCATCATTCGCAGCTCTATTGCCGAGGTGGCAAATGCGGTCTGAAACAGAGAGCCCATGGAAAAGTCTCCTCCGTCCACCAGAATGGCGTCAGGATCGAGCGCCTTCTGCTCCTTGATCAGAGTCATAAGACGGGCATATCCACCGTACTCGCCTTCTCCGTCCTCGTTTGCCGAGGGGAGCAGGTGGGAATGAAGGTCATGCGTAAAGAGAATTGTAATCTCGTCGTCAGACGACACACTCTCGGCTCCCGTCAAAAGACAAAAGCACGACAAAAGCATCACAAAAACGAGAGAAATAGCAAGTAAGCGTTTTACAAATTTCATAACAGTTTTCCTTTTTTCTTAAAAATAGGTGTATGTTGAACATATTATAGCATACTTTGGGTAAAAAATCAAGTCTGAGGATTTTTGCTCGATAGTTATGGGCGAAGAACTAACAGAAAAGCAGGTCATTTGACCTGCTCATCTTGCTTACAACTCAATTTTTCTGCTCTGACGCCGAAATCAAGCCTCTTTTTTAACGTGAATTGAAAACTCTGCGTCTCTGTTGCACACCAAAATGCCGTTTTCAACCGTAAGCTCTGCCATTTGAACACAAGAACGTTCCTTGAAATTTGAATCGGGGAGCGTAAAATAAACTATAAATGCTCTGTCTCCAACTACGAACACGTCGGCGTGCGCGCCGTTGACGTTGTCGTCCTTGCGCTTGCCGCCTCCGCAGAGGATATTTTCTTTTTGTCTGTAAAAATGCTCGCAATCATTAGAGCTGTAAACCGCCATTCCGCGCCACACGTCAGCAATCATCCAATATTTTCCCGCAAACTCAAATACGTTTGGACCCTCCTGCGCCTCATCGCTCGTCGCAACTCCCTTAAAATCCCAATCGTATAAATTCTCGCTGTCAGCATAGCACGTGTTAGACTTATGACATTCATCCTTATACCACATGCGCCAAATTCCCGAAGGAAGTCTGAACACACACGGATCAATGATTCTGCTTGATCCAAAGCTCAAACCGCCTATATGCTGCCAATAAAACAGATCCTCCGACGTGTAATGCTCCAGCGTTGCAACACCCTTCCAGTCGGTATAAATTCCGCGAATATATGTCACGTACATGTGATATAGCTTGGTCGCAGGATCATAAACAATTTCCGGCGCCCAAAAGGTATTATGGCCAAACTCAAAATTAAGATCAAGCGCCCCCAGATAATGCCAGTCCTCACAATCAAAAGATTCAGCAACTCCAATCGCCGTGCCATAAGCAAAAGAAACGTTTTCCACGTTTTGATTTGCTCTGCGTTGCGTGTAAAACATATAATAATTCCCATTCGATTCCTTTCGAATGATCATCGGATCAGCCGCGCCGTTATAAATAGGGTCCTTGTAAAGCGGAGAAGGTATCATAAAATCACCTCAATTTTTCTCGTTACGAGAGTGTTGTGTATAGATTATTGTTGGCTATAAGCGTGTTATCTCTTATTAAATGGAGTATAACACAAATATATCAAAAAGTCAAGGCGAGGGATGATGTATCATCAAGGTAAGGAAAGCCCGAGAAAATGAACGAACCATGCGACCACACAACAAAATCTGCGATTTTGTTGTAAATGTCGCTGTTGTGAGAGTCCGGCAGGAGAGATACGAAAAAAGCAGGTAGGCAAATGCCTACCTGATTTTTTGTGTTGATCCAACAGAATTGAACCATTTCTCAATATAACGGTAAATCACCCGTTAATTCGTCTGCGATTTCAGCAGGCAAGGGCTCCAGCGCAAGACAGGTTTTTGTTGGGACACCATGAAACTCCGTCATTCCCGCATCTGTGATTACAGACGCAATAATTCCTTTTTCTTTTGCTTTTTGCGCGATATCTAATAAAGCTTCTTCTGAATCTACATATACACAAATCTTTGCGCAACCATACAAAAACCAATCAGATAAAGGGGTTCTTGGTTTGTTTGTGTCCTTCAAAGCAATTTCGTCAGAAGTCATATCAAAATCGTTCATACGACCTTCTTTGTTCAATACCATCAAGATAGCATCAATACAAGCGTGCCCCGCTTGCGCCGCTATTTTTCCTTTACGCATCTTTAAATCTCGACGCATTACAATCATCATTTTAGATTTATATGTCATATTACGCTCTATCGTTTATTAATAATATAAATGAAAACCAATATGTCCTACCGACTTAAAACTAAAGATTTTTATCCAATAGGTTTAATCTTTATTATTTTTCTTCCGTTGCACAAAACTTCTCTCATAATGCCATCATCAGGGAAAGGAAGTTCAGTACAAAGATCAAAGTGATTTTCAGTCCTTACTATTCTTCCAAATAGCTCATCTATATAACAACCGAAAATGTCAGCCATTATCGGCAAAAATGTAATATCGGGCGCTGCTTTTGCATTTTCCCATTTAGAAACCGCTTGAAAAGTAACACCCAATTTGTTTGCAAGCTCTTCTTGACTAAGACCGGTTGTCTTTCTATACCTTAAAATGTTTGCGGCTAATACAATATTTACGTTTTCCATATAATCATCCCCTTTCGTTGGTTTAATTATATCACATAAAATGCTTTTGCGCAATAAATCAAAGGTTTAATTTTTTCAACCCGCAGTTGAAGAATTTAAACTATTAAGTTATTGACTTTGAAACAAATACATAGTATAATAACCATGTAATAATCTTTTAGAAATGGAGGTGGGCAAAATGAAAAATCATATTTCGATGAAATCGCATAGCACTTGTCCACTTTCGATTCAAATCAAACGAGGATAAAATGTTGAAGCCGATTTCATCGGCGTGATTTTATTTTTTTTTGGGGGAAAAAAATGAAAACAAAAAATTAAAAAAATTTTGAATAA